>JAICMT010000263.1 GCA_025929125.1 Acidobacteriaceae bacterium
ATTCTGAGGAATGCCGAGATTTCTGTACGTGGGCTTGTAGTACGGGGCAAGCTCATCGTAGGAAACGGGCCAGCGGGAACCGGGAAGCCAGCTGCGGCCTTCGAAATCGATGGGCTGAAACTCGACCAATTGGCCGCCCCACAGGTTTGTAGTGCCGCCTACTGCTCGGCTGCGGCCGATCCGGATTCCGGAATGAGGACGGCCGATGGAGGCGTAGGAGTCTCCGTCAAAATTTCCAAGGCTGGGCTGCCCTGCCTCAAGTAGCACCACCTCGTGACCCCGATCCGCGAGTTGGGCTGCGGCGTAGATGCCGACTGCGCCCGCGCCAATGACAACGATTCGGCCGGGCACAGTGCTGCGCACGATCTGCTCGATATCAGCGTGCATGCGCCGCTCCGGAACACGGACGAATGGCGCGGACTGGTGCTTTGGCGATCACCAGATCACGCAATGACTTCAGCGATGGGCCGCCAGGGCCGTTGCTGCGATTGCGCAACCGGTTCGCAGGTCAAGACACCGTTATAAGTGTTCACGCCGGCGGCGAAGCCCGCATCCTCTTTGACCGCCGGTTCGACGCCGTGGCTTGCCAGCTTCGTCACGTAAGGGAACGTTGCATTGGTCAGCGCGAGCGTAGAGGTGTTGGGTACAGCAGCCGGCATATTGGTCACACAGTAATGCACCACACCATCGAGGACGAACGATGGATCGGAGTGCGTGGTCGGGTGGGCAGTTTCGATACAGCCACCCTGGTCGATGGCCACATCGACGATCACGGCGCCTTTGCGCATCTTGGAGACCATCTCCCGGGTGACCAGTTTGGGAGCCGACGCCCCCGGTATGAGGACTCCTCCGATCACGAGATCGGCCTCACAAACCGCACGGGCGATGTTGTAGCTGTTGGAGGCCATGGTATTCAGCCGGCCGTTGAAGATGTCGTCCAGTTCGCGCAGGCGGTTGAGGTTGAGATCAACAAGGGTAACCCGGGCTCCGAGCCCGAGAGCGATCTTGGCAGCGTTGGTGCCGACAATTCCTCCCCCGAGGATGACCACGTGGCCGGGCGGAACACCCGGAACTCCGCCGAGCAGCAGGCCTCGGCCACCGTGCTCTTTCTCAAGATAAGCCGCACCTACCTGGACGCTCATCCGGCCGGCGACCTCGCTCATGGGAGTCAGCAGGGGCAGCGCCCCGGACCGGTCGCGCACGGTTTCATAGGCGATTCCGGTTACCTTTTTCTCGAGCAGCGCACCTGTAAGTCCGGGCACCGGAGCCAGATGAAGATAAGTGAAGAGCAGGAGCCCCTCGCGAAAGTGCTTGTATTCGCGCTCGATAGGCTCTTTTACCTTGACGACAAGATTGGCGAGGCGCCAGACGTCGTAGGCCGAGCCGACGATCTCGGCTCCGGCGGCCTGGTAATCGTCATCGGGCATCGCGGAGAGCTCACCGGCCTGATGTTCCACAAGAACTTTGTGTCCTGCGGCGACCAGGGCGTGGACCCCGGCCGGGGTAATCCCGACCCGGCTTTCGTGGTCTTTCAGCTCTTTTGGCACTCCGATGATCATGAACCCCACCCTACCAAAGCCCGAAAGTGTTGTCAGTGTCCCCCGAATGTCGTAACCAGAAGATGCTCGGCGGTAACCGCCTAAGCCTTACAATAGGAATCGACTTCTCTCAGGAAAACGCTCGCCCACATGGCTTCCAACGGTTATCAGGCACGATATTCGCGCATCCACAATATGCGCTCGCTGTTCAGCCTCTTCTCAAACGATCTCGCGATCGATCTGGGCACAGCCAACACGCTGGTATACGCGAGCGGCAAAGGCATCATTGTCAACGAGCCGTCGATCATCGCGGTCAATACCCAGACCAATGAGGTCGAGGCGGTCGGCAAGGAAGCCAAGGAGATGCTGGGCCGTACTCCAGGCAACATTGTGGCCATCAAGCCGATGAAGGACGGGGTGATCGCGGACTTTCGCCACACCGAGAAGATGTTGAATTACTTCATCATGAAGGCCCACAACAATCGCAAGCGCATGGTTCATCCGCGCATTGTGATTGGCGTGCCCAGCGAGATTACACAGGTGGAGAAGCGGGCCGTCATGGATTCGGCGTATCGCGCCAAAGCCAGCGAGGTTCACCTGGTCGAGCAGGCGATGGTTGCCGCCATCGGGGCGGGACTGCCGATTACTGAACCCGGCGGCAATATGGTGGTCGACATCGGCGGTGGAACAACAGATATCGCCGTTATCTCACTGGCGGGTATCGTCTATTCGCGATCGGTCCGAATGGCGGGCAACCAGATGGATGAGTCGGTGGTTACCTACCTGAAGAGGAAGTACAACCTGCTGATCGGTGAGCGCACGGCAGAACAGATCAAAATGATGCTCGGCTCGGCCTACCCGCTGGATAAACCACTGACGATGGAAATCAAGGGACGGAACCTGATCGAAGGCGTGCCAAAGACGATCACCATCGAGGATTCGGAGATCCGGGAGGCGCTGGCAGAGTCGATCTCGACGATCATCAATGCCATTCGGGTGGCACTGGAGCGGACGCCACCGGAGCTCTCCGCGGACATCTCGGACCGAGGTATTGTGCTGACCGGCGGCGGAGCGCTGATTAAGAACCTGGACAAACGAATCCGCGAAGAGACCGGACTGCCCGTTTCAATTGCCGACGATCCGCTGGCCTCGGTAGTGCTGGGTACGGGACGCATGTTGTCCGATTTCAAGCTTCTGCGCAAGATATCGATCGACTAGAGCCCCTGCGGGAGAGCCGCGGATTTCTCCATCCGCAGGGCGCGTCCAGTCGGTGGAATGACTCGCATATGGAATTCGTCACCCGCTTCAAGAATGCGTTGTTCCTGGTCACGGTGCTACTGGCACAGGCGATCGCATTGGCGATGCAAGTGCGGGGACCGGCCACCGGCACGGAACCCACAGGAGAGAGGGTCCGCCTGATTCGTTTGTGGTCGATTGCAGCGGTAAGCCCGTTTGAGCGGGCGGCGCACGCAATCAGTTCGGGAGTACGGTATACCTGGTTCAACTACATCGATCTAAGGCATGCGCGGCAGGAGAATGATGCGCTGAAGCGGCAGATTGCCCAGATGCGCCTGGACGAGGCCGCGATTGCTGAAGACGCATTGCAGGACCGCCGTTTGCAGGCCATGCTGCAATTCCGGCAGCGCTATGTAGGATCGACCGTTGCCGCCCAGGTGATCGGAGCCAGTGCGAGCGACCAGTCGCACATTCTCACCCTGGATAAGGGATCGAACGACGGGTTGAAGCCGGATATGGCTGTGATCAGTCCGGACGGCATCATCGGCAAGATTCGTGAGGTGGGTCCCACGACATCGCTGGTGGTGGAGATCAACGACCAGACCTCCGGCGCGGGAGTGATTCTGGAAAGCACACGGATCCGTGGCATTCTGCGGGGGACCGTTGCAGGCCGGGTGCAGATCGGGAACCTGACAGCCGACTCGAGGATCAAACCCGGCGAGCATGTGCTTACCTCCGGCGGTGACCAGGTGTATCCCCGAGGACTGCCGGTGGGAGTGATCGAGAAGATCGAGCCCGATCCTGACCACCAGCCTTATATGGCGATCTCAGTAAAACCCGCTGCGGACCTGAACCGCGTGGAAGAGGTCTTGGTGATTACAGGCATGCAGTCCGAACTGAGCGACCAGGCTCAG
>JAICMT010000485.1 GCA_025929125.1 Acidobacteriaceae bacterium
ACGGTAGTGACCTCAACGTGCGGCATGGCGAAGGGCTTCAGCAGAGCCCGAATGTGTTCGGAGCGGACGAAGGGCTCATCGCCCTGAATGTTCACGTAAATCTCCGCCGGGTACTGGCGCGAGATGGCATGAATGCGGTCGGTTCCGCTGGGGAGGCTTGGAGAGGTGATCTCGCAGGCCACGTCGATCTGGCGGCAGGCGGCGGCGACCTCTTCCGAATCGGCCGCCACAACGATGCCGTCGAGCTCAGGGCAGCCCCGCGCCGCCTCGACGACCCAGGCCAGAAGCGGCTTGCCGGCGATCTCGCGCAAGATCTTCCGCGGCAGGCGAGTGGATGCCAGTCTTGCTGGGATGACGCCGAGAATGCGGATAGGGGTGGGCATCGGGGCCGAGCGGGGGAGTCAGCGCGGCGCTTCACTCCGACCTGCCTTTCACGTATCATAGCTAAGTTGCGCCTTCGAGTCCCTTCCCGGGGTTTGGGTGCATCTCCTTGCCTCTGCGATTTGCCTGCTGGGATGTTGCAGCCCGGCGATACACCCGGCGGTGTAGCTCAGATGGTTAGAGCGACGGACTCATAACCCGTAGGTCAGTGGTTCGATTCCACTCACCGCCACCAAGCAAAACAACTCAGATTTCTATGCTCGTGCAGGCTTTGCCCGCTGGAGTATGATTTTGGATACCGGCCGAAGGCTGGGCGCGTCTAACGAACACGCCTGTGCTCCGGTGCATGTCTGTCGTTCTGGGGGTGTTCCCGCTCTATGCCAAAGATTTCCAAGATCCTGGTGCTCGCAGTCTCTCTCGCCCTGGTGCTTACCGTTTTTCTCGGGGTACGGCTTAACGGAGTCAGCGCGGCGACCGAGGACCAGGATGGCGCGTATCGGCAGATCAATGTCTACGCTGAAGTGCTGCAAAAGATCCAGACGGCGTATGTGGTCGAACCGAATATTCCCGACGTCACCAATGGGGCGCTCCGCGGTCTCCTCGAGTCCCTGGACTCGGATTCCAGCTATTTGACGCCGGAAGACAATAAACTGCTGAAATCGAGGATGGTGGTCTCGCCCAAGGCCGCCCAGGTGGGCATCAATGTCTCCAAGCGATACGGATATGCCATCGTCGTTTCGGTGCTGCCGGGTAGCCCGGCGGATCGAGCCGGGTTGGCGGACGGCGATTACCTGGAATCCATTGATGGACACGATACGCACGATCTGTCCCTGGCGATGATTCAGCGCATGCTGGAAGGTGCGCCCGGGAGCGCCTTGAATGTGGGTGTGATTCGGGGTGGGAAGAATGAGCCAGATCGAATTGCAATGGGACGGGCCATGGTGAACGTTCCCCCTGTATCGGAGAGTTTGTATGAGAACTCGACCATCCTGTATCTGAAACCGGAGGTCCTGGATCGCGAGCATGTTCAGGAGATCGAGGCCAAGCTGAAGGGTATGCAGAAGTCGGGCAGCCGGAAGGTACTGCTAGACCTGCGCGATGTGGCCTCTGGTGAGACCTCCGAAGGCACTCGGCTGGCAAACCTGCTACTGAAGAGTGGCACAATTGCCACACTCGAGGGTCAGAAATTTCCAAAGCAGGTATTTACCGCCGACCCGGCGAAGGCAATCCAGCCGACGGCGCCTCTAGTCGTACTCGTGAATCGCGGGACAGCCGGACCGGCAGAGATTGTGGCCGCGGCGTTGCTGGACAACAAGCGCGCCGATCTCGTGGGCGAGAAGACGTTTGGTGAGGGTGGAGAGCAGAAGACATTTGAGCTGCCCAACGGCGGCGCGCTCATTCTCACGGTTGCGAAGTACTCCTCGCCTTCAGGCAAGAAGCTGGAGGAAGAGGGCGTGACTCCGAATGTCGTGGTCGCCTCGGCAGGAGATCAGATTGAAATGGTGAATGACGATGCCGGGCCCAACCAGGCAGCGGCTGCGCCAATCAAG
>JAICMT010000244.1 GCA_025929125.1 Acidobacteriaceae bacterium
GGATCAGATTCGCCAGCCGGGCATGCAGCCGCCGAACCGGAGTGACGGCCAAACTGACGATCAGCAGCAGCAGCGCATAGTAACCCGTGTCGTGCGTGATGTAGTTCACCGGGTCGGCCATCATCGCCAGTTCGCCGGAACGATACATCTGCACGAGGATCAGCACGGGCGCAAGGCAAAGCGCATGCACCAGCACCTTGATGATTGGAATCCACTTGTTGGGCATCTCTCGCTCAGTCTACCCCGGAGTGCTCCCGGTTTATGCGATTTCGCCACCAGCACGGCAGGCCGAACGCATGGCCGTTTTCCCGAGCCGCTCAGTAGTACTTCTTTAGGTCCATTCCCGCGTACATGCTCGCAACCTGGTCCCCATACCCGTTGAACATCAGAGTCGGAATCGTCTTCGGAAAGGCGCTGGAGTCGATGCGGCGCTCATGGGCCTGGCTCCACCGCGGATGGTCCACCTTCGGATTTACGTTGGAGTAAAAGCCGTACTCGTTGGCGGCCATATCGTTCCACAGCGTCCGCGGCTGCTTGTCCGTAAAGTTCATCTTTACGATCGATTTTCCATTCTTAAAGCCGTACTTCCAGGGGCTGACAACCCGAACGGGAGCGCCATTCTGGTTGGGCAGCACCTCCCCGTAGCACCCGAACGTCAGCAGGCAAAGCGGATTCATCGCTTCATCCATGCGCAGCCCTTCCGAGTAGGGCCAGTTGTATCCGAACGGCTTGTGCGGCATGTCGCTGGATTTGTCATCGGAGAGGAACTGCACGAATTTTGCGCTGGGCAGCGGCTGCACAAAATTGATGAACTCGCTCAGCGAGTAGCCGTCCCACGGAATCACCATCGACCAGGCTTCGACGCAGCGGTGCCGATACACACGGCTCTCCAACGGTCGATACTTCAAAATGCTGTCGATATCGAGCGTGAGCGGCTTCTTGACCAGCCCGGTGACCTGCACCGTCCAAGGACGGGTATGCAGCGTGTGGGCATTCTTGGCCGGATCGGACTTGTCCGTGCCGAACTCGTAGAAGTTGTTGTAGGTCGTCGCCTTGGAAAAGGGAGTCTGTGCGTCCGGCACGGTGTACTTGGAAGAAGCGGCTTCCAGCTTCTGATCGGCGTGCACTGCATCAGGATGGATCAGTCCGGGAACGCTGCGCAGCGCAAGCACGCCTACCCCGGCGGCGGCGGCCCCGGTGATCAGGTTTCGGCGGCTCAGGAAATGCTGCTTCGGCGTGATCTCCGACGATGGCACATTGCCCTCGATATTCTTTCTGATCAACATGTTTCCTCCCGCAATCGAACATCTTCAGAGACGCGGCCGGCTCGAAAAGGTCCCGTTCCAATTATCAGATACGTTCACCCGCCGGAAGTCTACGACCCCGGATAAAAAAAGCAGCAGTTCCCAGCCCAAGAATCACTGCGGCAAGCAAAAGTTCCCGCACAAAGTTTGGCCGCGCGAACAATATGTAGCTGAAGCCGGCGATCGCGACCAACGGAGGAATCGGGTAGAGCCAGATTCGGAACGGCCTTCGCAGATCCGGCTGCGAGCGGCGCAACAACATCACCCCAATGTGCTGCATCAGGAATTGAATGAGGATCCGGAGCACCACCAGCGCGGCGATCACGTCGGTCAACGAAAAGAAGCAGAAGCACGCCGCCATTCCACCCAGAAACAGTACCGAGATGTGCGGGAATCCATCCCGGTGCAATCGGCCGAAAACACGAAAGAAATTGCCGTCGCGGGCCGCCGCGTACGGTATCCGGGAGTAGCCAAGCAGCAGAGAGAAGATGCTGGCGAACGCCGTAATCATTACCAGTGCTGCCGCCAGCTTGCCCATCCACGGCCCTGCCTGAAGTCCATAGGCCTGCTGCATGAACACGGCAATGACCGCCCGCCGCGCAGCAATGTCCTGCACGCCAACGAGCTGCTGCCAGTGCACCACCGAAAGCACTGCCAGCGTCATGGCCATGTACATCGCGCCCACCGCCACAATCGAGATCAGGATGGCTCGCGGCACTGTCCGGGCTGCATCCTTCACCTCGCCGCCCAGAAATGTAATGTTGTAGTACCCCCAGTAGTCGTAGGTCGCAATCAGCATTGCCAAGGCGAGCCCCTGGAAGAACGCCAGGTTGGGATGGAATGCCCCGCGGGGAAAGTCGAATGCCTGTCCCAGGTGCCCATGGATTAGCCCAGTCACCAGGATCCAGGCGATCAGACCCATCACTGAGCACCACATGACGCCCGTGATCACGCGCAGGCTCGCCAATCTGCGGTAGAGCAGCAGCACCGCGAGCAGCACCACGCCAATCGCGACTGCTGTCTCAAGCCCGAACGAAACCCCGGCGCTGTACGGTCCCGCATGAATGATCTGCGCTCCGAAGTTGCGCGTCAGCGACGGCCAGATATACGCAGCGTACTGGCTGAGCCCGATCGATCCTGAGGCCGCCGACAAGGGCGCGGAGAAGATCAGCTGAAAGATGAAAAGAAATCCAACAAAACGTCCGAGAGTGCTGCCGCCGTCTCTTCCCGAGTAGATGACGCGAAGAAAGCGATAAGATCCGCCCGCCTCAGGCATCGCAGCCCCAAGCTCGGCCCACACCAACCCATCGCACACCGCAATCGCCGCTCCAAGGATCCAGCCCAGCATCGCCTGCGGCCCGCCCATCGCAGAGAGCAGCAGCGGAAGCGTAATAAACGGTCCGACCCCGATCATGTCGAGCATGTTCAGAGCGACCGCGCCGCGCAGGCCCAGACTGCGCTCGAGCTCGGGCTCTCCTGCCTGAATTGTGGCTTGTGGCTTGATGGATTGAGTCTACGCCGCGCCTTTGCATGACAGCCACTGCCGGAATGAGCGACACTGTCTTGGCGAAATGATCGGAGGAGTGAATCGTGATTTCAGGTTCAAGAGAGAAGCAACTGCTTGAGGCAGCCAACCTGCTGATGGATGCTCGCCGCACCCACAGCCCCATCCAGGACCTTCCGCCGGAGCTGCAGCCAACCTCAATCGAGGAGATCGCCTGCGTTCACGAATTCATGGCGGACGGGTACGGCGAGATTGGCGGATGGAAGATCGGCGCGCCCACTCCTGACGCCACACCTTTCTTTGCTCCCATGCCGCGCGCGTGGATGGCCGCCAGCGGAGCACTGCTCTCCGGCCCAACCTACCGCTATCGCATGCTGGAGTCGGAGATCGCATTCCTGCTCGGCGAAGACCTTCCTCCGCGATCCAACCCATACACGCGCGACGAGGTGATGGGCGCCATTGCCAGCTGTCATCCTGCAATTGAAGAGCTCGAGTCCGGGCTGATCGATCCCAAGGCCGCGAATAATTTTTCCGCACTGGCCGATCTGCAGACGCACGGCGCATTCATCTACGGCCCTGCATTCACCGGCTGGCGCTCGGTGGACTTCACCCAGGAAAAGGTCACCCTGACCGTCGACGGCGCAGTACGGGTCGAACGTACCGGCTCAAATACCTCCGGCGATCTGCTGCGCCTTCTTCCCTACCTTGCCAATGAGGGCGCCGCACGCACCGGCGGCC
The DNA here is from genome assembly GCA_025929125.1 of Acidobacteriaceae bacterium. Classification (GTDB taxonomy): domain Bacteria; phylum Acidobacteriota; class Terriglobia; order Terriglobales; family Acidobacteriaceae; genus Edaphobacter. The sequence goes on from JAICMT010000244.1 coordinate 3,547, forward strand.
TGCGGGCGGGACAGTGGATTACCACCGGGACCTGGACCGGTAACACCCAGGCATCCGCCGGCTCCAACGTCGACGCCACCTTCGAACACATTGGAACAGCCGCGCTTCGCTTTGCCTGAGGAGAACCATGCCCGCATCCCGCCGCAGTTTTCTCAAACTTAGCGCTGCCGCAGCCTCGCTCGGCGCAGCCGACCTGGCTCACGCTCTGCCCCCGGATCGCCACATCCAGATCGTGGTCGACGATCAGTCGCCGCTCACCACCAGCACACCCGTCCAGTGGGCGATTGAAAAGCTGCGCGATGCGATCACTCCCCAACGGCTGGCCGGCCCGCAGCAGTCCCCTGCCATCCGCATCGTGATCGCTCCCGTCAACAGCGCTCTGGCGCAACCGTTTGCC
>JAICMT010000413.1 GCA_025929125.1 Acidobacteriaceae bacterium
GGGTAGAAGCCGACACCGCCGGCGTGCAGCGCCAGAGCCGCATTCCGCAGCTTGATCGTGCTCACTCCGGGTACGCGAATATCGATGGCTTTGGCGAGCATGTGCTGGCTGTGCTCTGCCACCCCGGTGCTGGGTCCTCGGGTCCGCAGGAAGTTGTTGCTCCATGGCGTGCGGTACCCGCAGACAATGTCAATCACGCCATTCGGCCGGTGAAGGGATGTCATGAGCTCATGCAGCACATCGAACTCGCGGGGATCGTAGTCGCGGACGTCCTGAGTCCGGTGATCGCGCAGGAAATGGTTCAGCTCTTCCAGTGCGCCTGGCAGATAGGTGTTTCCGACTCGGTAAACAATGTCAAGGTCTTCACCGGTATGCAGGTGGTGCAGGTGAAGCCGATATTGAGGCTCAACCGCGGGCGGCTCGGCGGCCTTAGGCGGGGTGCGCAGCGCGGAAGAACGAGTGGAATGAAGGCCGGAGGCCACGGAGGTTGGGCTCAGAGCTATGGAGACGGCAGTAATCGTGGCGAGCGCCGCGACCTTGGTTTTCATCTGCATTCGCTTTCAAACTCCCAGGGGTCTTGGTTTCTTGTGAATCCGCATAAGCGAATGAGATTTGCGTTCCTCGATTCACATATTTAGTTTAACGCAGGCAACCCGCCGTCCGGCACCTTCCATTGTCATCTTTCTGTCGCAGCTATAAGTCCCTGATTTGTGGGATGGACAGCGGCCGGTGTGGCACTCTAACCGTATGACTCTCGACATAGTTCAGGCTCGTGTTCTCGGCACGCTGATAGAAAAGGAGATCGTCACTCCGGAGAACTACCCACTCTCCCTCAACGCGCTGATTGCAGGCTGCAACCAGAAGTCCAGCCGCGAACCGGTGATGGAACTGCAAGAGGAGCAGGTCCGTCAGGCGCTGCACGCCCTTGGGGAGCAGCAACTTACCTCAGTGGTGCGCGACGCTCGTGTACCCAAGTTTGAGCATCGCGCCCGAACCGTGCTCAACCTCCGCCGGGATGAGACGGCGGTCCTCTGCCTGCTGCTGCTCCGGGGTCCGCAAACCGCGGGCGAGTTGCGCAGCCGGGCAGACCGGATGTACTCGTTTGACGATATCGCAGGCGTTGAAAGCACGATCAACCGGTTGATGAGTTCGCCGGAGGTCCAGGAATCGTCCACCAATGGTATTCGTCCGCTCGTGGAAGCGCTGCCGCGCCAGCCGGGGTCGCGAGAAATCCGGTATATGCACCTGCTCTGCGGAACCATCCAGCAGGACACAAGATACTCGGAATCAGCAACTTCTAGCCCGGTGCGACCGAAGGAAGAACTGGCAGCTCGAATCGCGGAATTAGAAATGCACATGGAGTCGCTACAGTCGATGATGCGCCGCCTTGAGGAGCGACTGCAGAATCAGCGCTCGAGCAGCCAATCCTCCAACGGCTTCGAGGACTAAGTTCTCCGCGGGGATGCATCCTACTGACAGGGTGCCCCGGGGATACCCGCCGAGGCAGCCGCGGATTTGGGGCCCATGGCGGACGTCTTCCAACATATTGCGCACGAGGGCGACCCAGTCCAGGCAGGTTTTTCCCGCTCGTCAGATGAGTTTCGATCTCGGCCCGACCCGTCGGCCTTGCACGACATTCTCAATAGCGTGCCCCAGGCAGTGCTGCTTCTGGACCGCGATTGGCGAATCATCTACGCCAATGCAGAGGCCCGAAAAATTAGCCGAATTCCCGCTGCCGCCATTGGGAAACAAACCCACTGGGAGCTGTTTCCTGAAACCGTAGGCACGGAGCTGGAGCAGCGTTATCGCGCGGCCATGGCCTCCGGCACTTCCGACCGTATGCAGTATTACTTTCGTCGCCTCGAAGTCTGGGTCGATATCGGGTTGCATCCCGGTGAGGAAGGGCTCACCCTCTACTACCGCGACGTGAGCTCGCAGAAGTGGGCTGCCGAGGCACGCGATCAGCTGAATGCCCGGCTCGCTCAGATTCTGGACGTCACCTCCGATGCGATCGCTGGCCTGGATCGCGAGTGGAACATCCGCTACCTCAACCAGCGAGCGCGTCATCTGCTGGGTGCCAGCGAAGAAATCGCAGGCAAGAATCTGTGGCGTGAGCTTTTCCCGCAGGGAGCGGAAGATCTTGAGTCCCGGCTTCGTCGCACGATGGACGATGGCGTCCCGGCGGATCTGGAAGACTACTACTCGCAGGCGCTGGGCCGCTGGCTTTCCATCCAGGCGAGGCGCTCGGACGATGGCATCGTCGTATTTTTCCGTGACATTACGGAGCGCAGACGGCGCGAACAGGCGCTGCTCGATCAGCAGGAACTGCTCTCGGTCATTCAGCAGACAGCCCTGGCCGCGACCTGGGACTTCGACCTGAAGACCCGCCGGATCACCTATGGTCCAGGCTCCTATCCCCTGCTGGGCCGACCGTGCGAGGAGTTCTCGACTCCCGAGGCGATCGAGCGAATCATTCTTCCTGCCGATTGGAAGCGGGTACATCGTGCTGTCCACGACGCGCTGGAAAGCCCCACCATGGTGGTGCTTGAATTCCAGATCGAA
>JAICMT010000236.1 GCA_025929125.1 Acidobacteriaceae bacterium
CGAGCTGCCGGGGACGGACGAGAGCCGCTGCGACAGTAGTCCGCCGGTGCAGCTTTCCGCCGCGGCCAGTGTGTTGTGGCGCATGCCGAGCATGAGCAGTACGACTTCTTCGAGCGATTCTCCGTGCGAGGAGAAGATGGCATCGCCGAGCTCGGCTTCGATGCGCCCGGCCAGCTCGTCCACGCGCTTCTGAGCCTCTGCTTCGGTGCGCTTGACGCAGACGAAGTGAAGCTGGATCTCGCCGGATCCAGCGAGGATGGTGGTCTCGACATCGTCGTACGGTTTGTAGATGGGGGAGGTGCGTGCATCCACCTGCGACTCCGGGATTAGCGCCATGCGCAGTATGCGCCGCGCCATGTGCCTTTCGGGCAGCGCCTGCTTGAGGCGGGGTCGGCACTCGGCCTCAAACATGCCCTTCAGCTCACGCGGGGGTCCGGGAAGGAGAATGATGATTTTGCGGTGGCTGCCAACGACGGTATCGAGATACTGCCCGGGCGCGCTGCCGTTCTGGTTCTCGAGAATGGTGGCGGTTTCGATGACGTCCGCCTGGCGCGCATTGTTGGGCGGCATGCTCATGAGCCTGGCAGCGAAGCGCTTGTAGATGCCGGCGAGCACCTCATTATCTCGATGCAGTTTGAGACCGAGCGCGCCAGCGACGGCCTCGCGGGTGAGGTCATCTTCGGTAGGTCCGAGGCCGCCGGAGAAGATGACGATGTCGGCACGGCCGATAGCGATGCGGGCAGCACTCATCAGGTGCTGGAGCTTGTCACCGACGATGGTCTTGAAGCCAACGGAAACGCCGAGCTCGTTCAGCTGCGAGGTGAGGTAGAGCGAGTTGGTGTCCTGGCGGAACGGGGTAAGCATCTCCGATCCGGCGGCGATAATCTCGGCGATCATCGGTGCACCGTCCGGAACCGGGATAGAAACTGTGCTTCCTCGGCAAGTGCGGTCAAGGCAGCGGCCGCCCTTCTATATCGAGAGCGACGTGGTAGAGCGCGTCCCGGGTCGCAAGCGCCGCCATACCGTCCTCCAGAAACGCGAGGCCCACCAGATTGTTGCCTGAAAGCACCAGAGAGGCTTCGTGGGCGGGCGTGATACGCACGATGCCGCGCTGTCCGCGCAGGGACGCCGCCACGTACAGAGTCCCGTCGACGTCGAAGGCAATGCCCTGGGCCCGGCCGAGCCCGCGGTAGAACTCGGTCGTGTGGCCGTCGCGGTCAATCGCATACACGGCCTGGTTGCTGGAGGTGGTGGGTCCGGTGACGAAGAGCGTGCCCTGGTTATTGAACGCCAGGTGATAAGCGGCGATGCTGGGCTCGAGCGTCGCATAGACGAAGATCTGCCGATCGGATGCCGGGCCGCGGTCCGGCCCAACACGGAAGATGGTTCCGGAGCGGTCCCCAACGTAGAGGTTGCCATCGCCGTCGAAGGCGATGCCGGTGGCGATCCCCATGCCCTCCGCATAGACGGACTTCTCCCCTCCGGAGGAGACGCGATAGACAGTACCCTCCGCTCGCGAGCTGACATACAGGAAACCGTCGGGGCCGAAGGCGAGGCCGGTTGCATTCATGAGGTCGCGGACAAAGGGGCGCATCTGAAAATCGCGCGCGATGGAAAAAACCGAAACCGGAACGCTCTGCCCACGCGTGCCCGAGATGGTCGAGTACACGGTGCCATCGGAGTCCACGGCGGGATTGGCGACTGGGTGCAGCCCTTCGGCCATGGGCACTGCAACCCGCAGCGCCAGGCTGTTGCTTCGTGCAGAGCCGAGATCCAGCTCCACGTCCCCGGAGATGGTGCCTTCGAGAAGACGGATTACGGCGCGGTCCGGCCTGCTGAGAGCAAGATGCGCGGTGACATCGCCGACACGCGCAAGCGGAAGGCTCGTCGCAGGGTCCGCCTGTAATGCGCTGCCCAACAGCTCCACTTCGCCGCCGGGCATTGCCGCCCAAGGGCGCAGGCTCTCAAGCCGCGGTCCACCTGATCTGGTTGCGTGCAACGAGGCCTTCATCGTCTTTCAGCGTATGCTGCCGATGAGTTCTCGCGCAATGGCAGGCGCGCCTTTGCCCGCAATTGTGGAAAGCTTGCGCGATTTCGGTCACGCTCGGGCGGTTTGCATGGCGGCCCCTATTCCATGCGGGAGGCTGCCTGGCGGAGCAACTCCTCTGCGGTGAGGCCGCGAATTGACGCGTCGAGCAGCTCCACCATGTGGAAGGCAGGAAGCGCCTTCTCACCACGCCGTCGCAGGCCGCTCATGAGCTGCAGCAGGCATCCTGGGTTGGCGGAGACGACGGCCGACGCGTGCGTCTCCATCAGATTAGCGACTTTCCTGTCGCCGAGCTGCTCGGCGGGCTCTGGCTGCAGCAGGTTGTAGACGCCGGCGGAGCCACAACAGAGCGAGGCTTCCGCGATCTCTGCTACCTCGAGCCCCGGGATTGCACTCAGCAGCTGCCTCGGTTCGCGGAAGATGCCCTGCGCGTGACGCAGATGGCAGGCGTCGTGATAGGCGACGCGCAGCTCAAGGGGGTGACGTGGGGCGACAGACGGGAGGTCGCAGAGCACCTCGGCGATGTCACGGCACTTATCTGAGAAGGCACGCGCGCGGTCTGCCCAGTCGGGATCGTCGCGGAGCAGGTCGCCGTACTCCTTCATGGTGGAACCGCAACCGGCGGCGTTGATGACGATCGTGTCGACCTCGATCGCCTCGAACGCGGCGATCATTGTTTTCGCCATGGCCGCGGCCTGATCCTCCAGGCCAGAGTGGAGCATGAGAGCTCCGCAGCATTCCTGCTGGGGCGGCACAAGGATCTCACAGCCTTCCGCCGCGAGTACCCGGGCCGTTGCGGCATTCACATGGGCGAAGAACACCTGCTGGACGCAGCCGGAGAGCATGCCCACGCGGCGGCGAGGCGCGCTGGCTGGCTGGATCCGCTGCGGCATTCTTGCTGCGTAGCTCGCCGGAACCCGAGGCAACAGCGACTCCATGGCGGCAAACCGCTTCGGCAGCAGATTCAGCAGTCCCGAACCGCGCACCAGCTTCTGCAATCCCGATTGCTGGTAGAGCCGCAGCGGAAGCGCCATTGCGCGCAGGCGGGACGGATGCGGGAACGTCGCAAACAGGAGCCGGCGGAAGAGGGTATCCGAAGCGTCACGCGGAATATTTCGCTCCACCTGGGCGCGCGTATCTTCGATCAGCTTCCCGTACTGCACTCCGGAGGGACAGGCGGTCATGCAGGCCATGCAGCCGAGGCACTGGTCGATGTGCAGCTGGAAACTCTCGTTCAGCGGCGCCTCGCCCTGCGAGGCCTTCTGCATCATGTAGATTCGGCCGCGGGGCGAATCCATTTCTTCGCCCCAGAGCACGTAGGTAGGGCACGCGGGGAGGCAGAAGCCGCAGTGGACGCAGTCCGCCAGCAGCTCCCGATCCGGAGGGTGATGTGGATCGAAGCTCGACGGCTTTGACGGGGTAATCTCGACCAGCGCGCTCATCGGCCCACCACCACACCCGGGTTCAAGGTGCCCTTCGGGTCGAATCGGCGCTTGATCTCCCGCATGAGCGCAGCCGAGGTGCCCGCAGGCGGCAGCGTTCCCAGGCCATCCGCGGCACGGAGCACAGTGAGCGAGCCCTCGGGAGGCAGCAGCTCACGCAAGCGATCTAAGTCAGCAACGCCGGGCACGCGCGCGAGCAGGATGCCCGAGGCCTGGGCGACGGACTCACCGCCCAGCCGGACGACTGCTGCGGAGACTTTCGCAATGTGGGACGGTAGCATCGTGAGCTTCGCCACTGCGCCATTCGTTTCGAAGATGCGCTGCCTTGCGCTGAACACGTCCAGGCCGAGAGTGCCGGATACCCCCGCAAGCGCATCGAGCGCGCCAAGCTGAGCGTGCATTACCTCATCCATGCACGCAAGCTGAATGTTCAGCGCGTACCCGTCGGCATTGGCGCGCAACTGCATGGCCTCCACGCTCAACTGCGAGTTCAGGACCTTCATCATCTGAGCGGCGCAAACATCGGCTTCGGTGGCTTCGA
>JAICMT010000239.1 GCA_025929125.1 Acidobacteriaceae bacterium
ACCAGCTGCGCGTTCTTGGTGGCGCTGAAGACGTTGCCCGGTCCGGCGCCCTGGGTGCCCGCGTCGAACACGCCAAAGGCTCCTCCGGCAAGCGCGTGGTAGTTGATCGCGGCATGCTGGTTTTTGGGGCCGCGATACTGAATTCCGGCCAGCCCGGCGTTCATATACACCAGCGGCCGGTGAATGCCATAGATCCCGGCGTTGGGCAGCACCTGCGTGGTTCCAGCGTCGCCGCGGTAATCCAGCGAGACACCCAGACGCGGGCTGAGCCAGCGGGTGCCCATGATCTCCACACCGCCCAGGTTCATGCGCTTGGGCAGGTTCTCGCCGGCCTTGAAGTTCATGTACTGCAGGCCGCCGTAGAGCTCGTACTTGTTGTCATACGAAACCGGAGGCGGCGGGCCGACGCGGTTCTGCGCGTGCGCCGCGCTGAGTCCCGCTACCGCGCCCATGCCGAAGAGCAGGGCTGCGGCCACAGTGCTCCGGTTGAAAATCCTGAATGCTGCCATCTTTCTCCAATCGTGCGCCGCCGCCGCCGGAAACCATGGCAGCCAGGTGCGGCTCGCTGACTCTGTGGGGCAAAAGAACGCCTTCCTAAAGATATAACGGCTGCGGACAGGATGGCCGAACGCAAACGCCGTCAATCCTTTTCGGCGAGGATCTGCGTTTGACAAGCTGCAGGCCGCCAGCTAGCCTGAATGCAATGAGCTTTGCCATCCAGCACCACGGGCATCATCACCATCACCACGCGCACAGCGTGTTGGCGGCAGTGTCCGGTGCGGCGAGATAGCAACAGCACACACGGATTTCCTAAGGCCCGCCGACGCGCAACCCGCGAGCGGGCCTTTTTGCTGCGCGCGGACCGCACCGGGCCGACACCAGACTGGAGAGAGAACACCATGGCAGTACAGAACGCACCCACGATTGACTTCGCCAAAGACGGCGGCCTGGTCCCGGGCATCGTGCAGGACGCAAAGTCCGGCGAGATGCTGATGCTCGGCTTCCTGAACGAAGAGAGCTACCAGAAGACGCTGGACTCCGGCTTCGTCACCTTCTGGAGCCGCACCCGCAAGAAGTTGTGGATGAAGGGCGAGACCAGCGGCAATCGGCTGAAGATCGTCAGCGCCGCAACCGACTGCGATAACGACGCGCTGCTGTTCAAGGTCGAGGTCGAAGGCGACGGCCTGGTTTGTCACGAGGGCACGGTCAGCTGCTTCACCAAGCCGATCGCTGTCGGAACGGAGGCCAGGTAAATGGCGAACAAACTGAAGCTGGGAATCCCCAAGGGCAGTCTGCAGGACGCGACCATTGCGCTGTTCGAGCGCGCCGGCTGGCGCATCTACGCCAACGGCCGCAGCTATTTCCCCACCGTGGACGACGCGGAGATCGAGTGCATGCTGGTGCGCGCGCAGGAGATGGCGCGCTACGTGGAGCACGGCGCGCTGGATGCTGGCCTGACGGGCAATGACTGGGTTTTGGAGAACGAGACCGACGTGGAGTACGTGACCAGCCTCACCTACTCCAAGCAGAGCCGGCAGAAGGTGCGCTGGGTGCTGGCTGTCCCCGAGGACTCGCCATTCCAGAAGCCGGAGGACCTCGCTGGCAAGATCATCGCGACCGAGCTGGTCGAGTTCACCAAGCGTTACTTCGCTTCGCGCAAAATTCCGGTGAAGGTGGAGTTCAGTTGGGGCGCGACCGAAGTGAAGCCGCCCACATTGGCCGATGCCATCGTGGAGGTGACGGAGACCGGATCGAGCCTGCGCGCCAACCGCCTGCGCATCATTGAGACACTGATGGAGAGCGAGACGCAACTGATCGCCAACAAGAGCGCCTTCCGCGATGAGTGGAAGAAGCGGAAGATCGAAAACATCGCGCTGATGCTGAACGCCGCCATTGCCGCACAGGGGCGCGTGGGTCTGATGATGAACGCACCCAAGGACTCGCTCGACACGATCGTGGCGCAATTGCCGGCGCTGAACTCGCCGACCATCTCGCACCTGAGCGACCCCGCGTGGGTGGCGCTGAATACGATCATCGACGAGTCGGTGGTGCGGGAGGTGATCCCCAAGCTCAAGGCTGCGGGAGCAACGGGCATCGTCGAGTATCCGCTGAGCAAGGTTGTGGTGTAGCGCGGGAGCCTGGCCATGAAGGTAGTGAAAACATTTGGGCGCGGCAGGCGGCAGGCGGAGGCGATCCTCGCTGCGCTGGAGCAACGCGGCGCGCTCAATATCTCGAAGGTGGAGAAGACGGTCCGCGCCATCGTCGGTGACGTTCGAAAGAAGGGCGACCGCGCGCTGCTGAAGTACGCGGAGCAGTTCGATGGACTGAAGAACGGCACGGCGATTCGGGTGACTCCAGCGGAGATGCAGGCCGCCTGGGAAGCCACTGCGCCTGCATTGCGCGAGGCCATGCAACTCGCGCAGGCCAACATCCGCGCCTTCGCCGAGGCGCAGACGCCGGTTGAGTGGATGCGCACCTCAGGCAACGGCATCCAGGTGGGGCAGATCGTGCGGCCGCTCGAATCCGTGGGCTGCTATGTGCCGGGCGGACGCTATCCGCTGCCCTCCACGCTGCTGATGACGGTGACTCCGGCGCGTGTGGCAGGCGTGCCGCGGATTGTGGTCTGCTCGCCCAAGCCCGCGCGTGAGACTCTCGCGGCCGCGCATCTCGCCGGCGTCAACGAGTTCTACCGCATCGGCGGCGCGCAGGCGATTGCTGCCATGGCGTACGGCACCGGCAGCATCGCGCGCGTGAATAAAATTGTCGGGCCGGGCAATCTGTTCGTCACCGCGGCGAAGGTTATGGTCTCCGGCGAATGCGGCATCGACATGCCCGCGGGCCCGACCGAGATCGTCGTCACCAGCGAGACTGGCGATCCGGTGGGCATTGCCGCCGACCTGGTCGCGCAGGCCGAGCACGACCCCGAGGCTCTCGCCATCCTGATCACCAGCAACGCGAAGCTGGCGGACAAGGTGGCGCGCGAGGTGAAGACGCAGGCCAAGGGAAACGAGATCGCCAAAAAAGCGATCCAGGCGCAAGGAACCATATTTGTGACCGAAACCGTTGCAGAGGCGCGCGAACTCACCAACCGCCTTGCGCCGGAGCACCTGACCGTAGACTCGGCCGCCGATTTGGCTTGGGTCACCAACGCCGGGTCCGTGTTCGTCGGCGGCTACTCGCCGCAGTCCATGGGCGACTACATCTCCGGCCCCAACCACGTGCTGCCTACGGGCCGCACCGGCCGGGTGCGCGGCGGCCTGAGCGTGATGGACTTCCTCAAGGTCATCACCGTGCAGGAGTACTCGCGCGATGCGTTGCGCAGCGTAGGGCCGCACGTGATCACCCTGGCCGAGGCCGAAGGGCTGAAAGGACACGCCGCAAGCGTGCGGGTGAAGATGCGATGAGCGCCGCAACCGAAGTTCGCCGAAATGCTGGCGAAACCGCTGTGACCGTAACTCCACGCCGCACCGTGCTGTCTATGCCGGAATACCATCCGCCGCTGGCCGGGCGCGACGCGCTGCGGCTGGACTTCAACGAGAACACATTTGCTGCCTCCCCGAAGGTGATCGAACGGCTGCGGCAGACCACGGCCGAGGGCCTGACGAAGTATCCCGAGCGCGAGGGAGTGGAGCGCATCACTGCGGCGCACTTCGGCCTGGATGCCAACCAGGTGCTGCTGACCAATGGTGTCGATGAAGCCATCCACCTGCTCTGCGCGGCCTTTCTGGAAGAAGACGACGAGGCAATGATCTCGACGCCCAACTTCTTCATGTACGAGGTGAGTGCGCGCATGATGAGCGAGCGCCTGGTGCGGGTGCAGGCAGACGAAACGCTGGCCTTCCCGTTTGAGCGGTTCCTGGCGGCGATTACTCCGCGCACCAAGCTCATCATGGTGTCGTCGCCCAACAATCCCACCGGCGCCATCGTTAGTCGCGATCAGGTGCTGGCGCTCTGCGCTGCCGCGCCGCAGGCCGCGGTGATGGTGGACGAGGCCTACTACCACTTTCACG
>JAICMT010000506.1 GCA_025929125.1 Acidobacteriaceae bacterium
ATGCCGCGGCTACTGCTCTCACCGTCGCGGCTGGTGGAATCGGCTGAAGATATCGATCGCGCCTATGCGGCGGCACGGGCGCGCTCCAACGAGGGCGTGATGATTAAGGCGGCCGAATCGGCCTATCTCCCGGGCCGTCGTGGCCTGGCCTGGCTGAAGCTGAAGCGTGAGCTGGCGACCCTGGATGTTGTGGTGACCGGAGCCGAGTACGGGCACGGCAAGCGAGCCGGGCTGCTGAGCGATTACACCTTTGCCGTACGCGGTCCGGATTACTCGGCGAGTGGGGAGTTGCTGAATGTGGGCAAGGCCTACTCGGGCGTGACCGATGCGGAGATTGCGGAGCTGACGCAGTTCTTTAAGGCGCACACGATCGAAGAGTTCGGCCACTTCCGAACTGTTGAGCCACTGATTGTGCTGGAGGTGGCGTTCAACAACATCATGCGCAGCGACCGGCACGCGAGCGGATTTGCGCTGCGGTTCCCGCGCATTCTGCGGCTACGGCCGGATAAGCCGGTGACGGAGATCGACACGGTAGAGCGTGTCGAAGAGATCTACCAGTCTCAGGTGGACAAACCGGAGGCGCTGGCACCAGACGCTTAGCGCGTTGCTGCCGCGGTGATGTTGACCTGGACGGAGAGCTGCTGCTCGCCGGCCGAAGTCTGCATCGGTATGGCAACCTGGGCCTTCAGGGCCATCCCGTTCATCCCCATCGGCCTGGGCGAGTAGCCGGTGTCGTTCACGTTGATGTTGCGGACGGAGACAACATGCATGCCTGCCGCGCGAGCAATCGCATCTGCTTGCTCGACGGCCATTTTTGTCGCGTCTTCCGACAGCTTGCGCCGGGCGTCGGCAATTTCCTTTTCCGTGGGCGTAAATACTGTGGACTCGATCTCGTTGCCACCGTTGGTGAGCACACCCGCGAGCAGGTCCGCTGCTTTCTCCGGTGTGGTGCGGAAGGAGACGGAAGAGGTGCCGGTGAAGCCTACCATCTTGTCGGGCCCGTTTTTGTCGAACCGGGTCTGCGGCGAGAAGGAGACGTTCGAGGTGATGAGGCGATCCACCTTCTCTCCTTTGAGATACGCAAGGAGAGAGTTTGATTTGGTGGCGAGGGTGCGCTGAACCTCGGACATGTCTTTGCCGGTGGCTGTCACGCTGGCGCTGATGTCGACGGCAGTGTTTGGTATGCGGGCTTCGCTAGTGGCGTGGGTCTCGATCAGAGTTGCGCAGGAGGCGGGTGCAGTGGCGCAGGGATCCGGCGCCTGAGCGAGCAGCATCGGGGCGGAGAACAATGCGGAAAGGAGGAAAAGCGAAATGCGGTTCAGAACTTTCATGAGGCGACCTTTCTCTTCTGCAGACACGGCGTTGCGGCGGCAGTTGCGAGTAGGACGGAATGCCGCGCCGATTGTGATCGGATGGCCGTGGGCTCTAACCGATGGATCGTATGCCTGTATTGTCGTCAATTTATCGCAGAGCCTGTGCAAAAAAGGCGCAGGTCTGCGGGCCTGTGGCATTCTAGGCCTATGGAATACAGGCAGCTTGGCAGATCGGGATTGAAGGTACCGGAGCTTTGCTTCGGGTGCGGAACGTTTGGTGGCAGCCACGAGTTCTTCGACGCTTGGGGCGCGACCAGCGATGTTGCTGAAGCCCGCAAGATGGTGGACATCTGCATGGAAGCTGGTCTGAACTTCTTTGAC
>JAICMT010000528.1 GCA_025929125.1 Acidobacteriaceae bacterium
CATCCGGCGACCAGAACCTTTCAGGCGCTTCGAATTCGAGTGAATGATGAGCTGGGCGAGATCAGGACGCTGCTGAAGAGCGCGCCATCTCTGCTGAAACCGGGCGGACGGCTGGTATTGATCAGCTTCCATTCGCTCGAGGACAGACTGGTGAAGGACGCCTTTCGCGAGGACAGCAGCGAAGGCAGATTGAAGATTTTGACAAGGAAGCCGGTGACGGCCAGTGAAGAAGAGCAGCGGCGTAATCCGAGATCGCGGAGTGCGAAGCTGAGGGCGGCCGAGAAGCAGGAAGCGGGCAGCCAGGGTAAAGAGCGGCAGGGCAAGTACGGAAGGCAGGCGGAGGCGAAATGGCGACAGCAGCGATGATTCAGGGATTTGCAGGAACCAGTGCCGCGCACAGCCGTGCGCAGCGCAATCGCGAACTGTTCGAGCTGCAAAAGCGAAACCGCCGCGGCCCGACACCTGAAGTCTTCTTCACGAAATATATCGACAACACACGGATTGTGAAGGCTGACGACCCGGAGCGCCGCCGCGAGATGCGGACGTTTGCCGCGACGATGGGCCTGCTGTTCGTGCTGGCGATGGTCTACGTGTGGCAGCACTTCTCGGCAATTGAAGTCGGGTACAAGATCGAGCGGCAGAAGACGCAGGTGGAGCAACTGGCGGAGGAGAACCGGCAACTGCGGCTGTCAGAGGCGCAGTTGAGCGATCCTGGGCGCATCGACCAGATTGCGCGTCAGCTTGGGATGAATATGCCACAGCCGGGGCAGGTGATCCGCCCGGATGGTTCGCTGAGCCGGGGCGCGGTGCTCGCGCAGGCGGCGTCGCCTGCATTGCCGGTGAACTGATCTCGAATGTGCCGGGGCTTCTGTCCGCGAGGACGGCTGGAGGAGACGGCGAATCCCGCTTGGAAGAAGTAAATGAAGAGAGCAGCAGGACAGAGCCAGGGCACGCTGACGGCACCCATTCGCAGGGCGCGGTTCGCGATGGTGACCCTGGCCTTCTGCTTCTGGGTGCTGGTGATTGGCGGACGGCTGGTGTGGCTGCAGGTGATCCGGCACTCCGACTGGGTGGAGCGGGCTGAGAAGCAGCAGCAGCGGACGTTTGCAGTGGCTCCGCGGCGCGGTGTGCTGTACGACCGCAATCTGCGCGAGCTCGCAATGACGGTGCTGGTGGATTCCATCTATGCGGTGCCTTCGGAGCTTGGCGACAACCGCGAGAAGACCGCGGCGATGCTGGCACAGGTCGTGCATACGGATCCGCTCGATGGGTTTACTACGCAGCAGCAGTTGGCTGCGCGCTTCAATGCCTCGAGGAACTTCGCGTGGGTGGCGCGGCGTGTGGATGCGGCTACTGCGGATCGCGTGCGCGAGATGAATCTGAAAGGCGTGTATTTCCAAAAGGAGTTCAAGCGCTTCTATCCGAACAATGAATTGGCCGCGCAGGTCCTGGGCTACGTGGGTACGGACGATACCGGGCTAGGCGGCCTGGAGCAGGAGTTCGATGACGAGATGCACGGCGAACCCGGCCACA
>JAICMT010000100.1 GCA_025929125.1 Acidobacteriaceae bacterium
GCCATCTTCTCCTCGCACGGAGAATCGCTCGAAGAAGTCGTACTGCTCATGCTCGGCATGCGCCACAACACACTGGCCGCGGCGGAAAGCTGCACCGGCGGACTACTGTCGCAGCGGCTCTCGTCCGTCCCCGGCAGCTCGCGCTACTTTCTCGGCGGGGCGGTCACCTATGCCGACCGGCTCAAGACTCAGTTTGCGGACGTGCCCGCTGAGACGATCGCATCCGAAGGCCCGGTGAGTGCCGAAGTAGCCAGAGCGCTCGCCGAAGGAATCCGGAGCCGCACCAGCGCTTCGGTGGGCGTGTCCATCACCGGCATCGCCGGTCCTGGTCCGGGCACCGGAGCTGATCTCGGCAAGCCAATTGGCTTGGTTTACGTGGGCCTCGCCTTTCAGGGCGAAGAGCCGCGCGTCACGGAGCTGAACCTGGCCGGGGATCGCGATCGCATCCGGCTCTGGGCCTCGCAGCATGCGCTTGAGCTGCTGCGCCGTGCTCTGCTCGAACGCGCTTAGCGTCGCGCCTCCGAACCTTCCTGCGCTGCCGCTTGGTAGACTCGGAGCTGCGCACATGAATCCCTGGATCGTCTCGGTTGTCTCTGCTTACCTCCTCGGCTCGATTCCGTTCGGCTATCTGCTCGTCCGCGTCTTCCTCAAGGAAGACATTCGCGAAAGAGGCAGCGGCAACATCGGTGCAACCAACGTCGCCCGTTCCGGAGCCAAAGGGCTCGGCCTGGCGACGCTGCTGCTCGACCTGCTGAAGGGATTCGCTGCGGTGTTACTTGTCTGCCACTTCGGAGGCGGCAACAAAGATCTCGCCATGGCAGCGGCCATAGCTGCGGTGATGGGACATGTCTTCCCTGTGTGGCTTGGCTTTCGCGGCGGCAAAGGCGTCGCCACCGGAATGGGCGTCTTCCTCGCCCTTGCATGGCCACTGGCGGCAGGTGCGCTGCTGGTCTTCCTGGCCGTATTTGCCCTATCGCGATATGTCTCGCTTGCTTCGATTCTGGCTTCCGTCTCACTGCCGTTCTTCGCCTGGTACTTCGTCCGGCCCTGGACACCGGTTCTGACCTTCGGCTTTTTCTTCATCCCGCTGCTCGTCATCCTTAAGCATCACGGCAACATCCATCGCCTGTTCAGCGGAACCGAAAGCCGCTTCGGCCGTCGTGCGGACGCCGGAAAGGCGCAGGCATGAGCCGCATCGCTGTCCTCGGCGCCGGAGCATGGGGAACAGCGCTTGCCATTTCGCTGGCGCGGCGCGGCGGCCATCACGTCACCCTGTGGTGCCATTCGCCCCAGGTCGCCACCGAACTCAGTGAGAGCAGAAGGAACGAGCAGTATCTTCCCGCCCATGTGCTGCCATCCGACGTCGTCGTAACGGGAGACATCGTTCGCGCCATCTCTGATGCCGAGATCGTCCTCTGCGTCACTCCCTCCCAGTACGTGCGCGGTATCTTCGGCGAGATCGCTCCCATGCTCGCTCGCGATCAGGTCATCGTCAGCGCTACCAAGGGACTCGAAGAGGGTACCCTGCTGCGCATGTCGCAGGTGATCGCTGCTATGTCCACTAACCCTCTTGTCGTTCTCAGCGGCCCGTCTTTCGCAGCCGAGGTCGCTGCCGGTACGCCCACAGCTTTGGTCGCGGCCTCTGCCACCTCCGGCCTTGCGCACCGCATCCAACGCGAGTTCGGATCGTCCTCGCTGCGCCTCTACACCAATGTGGATGTCGCCGGAGTGGAGCTTGGCGGGGCCTTGAAGAACGTCATCGCTCTCGCCGCCGGCGTGGTCAACGGCCTCGAACTCGGGCACAACTCGGCCGCTGCGCTCATCACCCGAGGCATTGCCGAGATGACTCGCCTCGCCGTCGCCTGCGGAGGACGTCGGCCCACCCTCGCCGGTCTCTCCGGTGTCGGAGACCTGGTACTCACCTGCACGGGATCACTCTCCCGCAACCGCACGGTGGGAACGGAGCTAGGTCGAGGCCGCGCCCTCCCTGACATCCTGCTCGATATGCACGGCAAGGTTGCCGAGGGGATCCGCTCCACCTCGGCCGCTCTCGGGCTAGCCGCCCGGTATGGCGTGGAGATGCCCATCACCGAGCAGATGCATGCCATCCTCCACCAGGGCAAGAGCCCCAATGAGGCGATTCGCCAGCTCATGGCCCGCCCCGGACGCGATGAGTAGGCGGCTTCTTCCGCCCCGCCCGCATCGCACTTAGGTATGGCAAAACCGGATCAGAAACTCGAAAGCAAACAAATCGGCTCTGGCACGAAGATGTTCTCCCACGCGCTCATCTGGTCAGGCATCGCGCTGTTAGTGCTTTTGATCGCGGGCGTTCTCATCGCGCGGCCAGCCGCAAAAAGGATCCATGCGGTGACACCCAACGCCCCGCGCTCGCAGCTCATGGTCGTGCACCCGGCCACCTTGGCCTAAGAGCAGTTTGGCTGGTTGATACACTGAATCTGCATGGCTTTTTCACTTTTCAACCGGCGTAAACCGGACTCCGAAGTCCCCGACGAGCAGGAAAGCGCGGCGGGTGAACCGGCTGCAGCGCAGCAGAACCCGCCGGCGAAGCTTGGCTTCTTCGACCGCATGCGCCAGGCGGTCACTCGAACCCGGGAGTCGTTCTCCGAGTCCATCGGAGAGGTGCTGGCGCTCACCCGCGAGATCGACGAGACCTCGCTCGCCGAGCTCGAAATCGTTCTCCTGCAGGCTGATATCGGCGGCCCCACGGCGCGCATCGTCATCGAAAACCTCCGCCAGCGTGCTCTTCGCCATGGCATCGAAGGCGGTGCCGAGCTCAAGCGGCTGCTGAAACTGGAGCTCAAGCAGGTACTGGACCGCGTCGCCACTCCAGATGTCGTCGCATCCACTCCTCCCACCGTCGTAATGATGGTCGGCGTCAACGGCACCGGCAAAACCACGACCACCGGCAAGCTCGCCTACCTGTACCGCTCTCAGGGCAAGACCGTGCTGCTCTGCGCCGCCGACACATTCCGCGCCGCCGCCATTGAGCAGCTCGAAGTATGGGCCAGCCGCTCCGAGACCCCCATCATCAAGACCAAGACCGGCGGCGACCCCTCAGCCGCGCTCTACGATGCGTGCACAGCAGCCAAGGCCCGCGGAACCGACGTCCTCATCGCCGACACCGCGGGGCGCCTGCACACCAAGTCCGACCTGATGAAGGAACTCGACAAGATGCGCCGCACCGCGGAGAAGCTCGTTCCCGGCGCGCCGCACCAGACCCTGCTCGTCATGGACGCAACCACCGGCCAGAACGGCCTCCAGCAGGCCAAGCTCTTCACCGAGGCCGCCCGCGTCACCGGCATCGTCCTTACCAAGCTGGATGGCACCGCAAAGGGCGGCATCGTGCTCGCCATCGCAACCGAGCTCGGCCTGCCCGTCAAGTACGTGGGCGTCGGCGAAAAAATGGAAGACATCCTTCCCTTCTCCAGTGAGGACTTCGTCGAGTCCATGGTGAATTAGCTCCCACCAGCTATCCTGTCCACGGTGGCTGACCTGTCCCACGATTCCGGTGCCCATTCCCATTCCAACGACGAACGCTTCATGCGCCGTGCGCTGGAGCTGGCGCGTGCCACCGCTGGCCTCGCCTCGCCCAATCCCCAAGTGGGCTGCGTAATCGTCCAGGATGGCACGGTAGTCGGCGAGGGCGCACACCGCTACGACCAGCGCGATCACGCCGAAATCATCGCGCTCCGGGCCGCCGGCGATCGGGCGCGAGGCGCCGTCGGCTATGTGACGCTCGAGCCCTGCAGCCATCACGGCCGCACCGCGCCCTGTGCCGATGCTTTGGTCGCCGCGGGCGTTCGCCGGGTCGTCGCCGCGACCGCCGATGCCAACCCGCTCGTTGCAGGCCGCGGCCTCGAACGCCTGCGACAGGCCGGCATCGCCGTCGATATCGGACTCTGCCAGGCCGAAGCCCGCGCCATCAACTCCGCCTTCGCCTGCTGGATACGAACCTGCCGCCCGCTGGTAAGGCTCAAAGCCGCACTCTCCGCAGATGGGATGCTCGCTCCTCCCGCCGAGCAGAGAACCGCCGGGCAGACCTTCTGGATCACCGGCCCCGAGGCGCGGCAGCAGGTTCAGACCATGCGCCATGCAGCCGACGCCGTCCTGACCGGCGTCGAGACTGTGCTGGCCGATGACCCGCTGCTGACCGACCGCAGCGGCAACGAGCGCCGTCGCCCGCTGCTGCGCATCGTTCTCGACTCGCGGCTCCGAACCCCCGTTCGGTCCCGGCTGGTGCAGTCCGCCGCCAACGATCTGCTGATCCTCTGCGACCCCGAGGCCGAGGCCGCTCGCGTCACAGCCTTGGAAGCAGCTGGCGTCGAGGTGATGCGTATCGTCGGCGCGAGCGGCCGGCTCGATCTGGAAGTTGTCCTCGATGTGCTCGGCCAGCGCAATCTACTCAGCTTGCTGCTGGAGTGCGGCTCGCGCCTGAACAGCGCTTTCCTCTGCGGCGGCCTCGTCGACCACGCTGTGCTCTTCTACTCGCAAACCCACCTGGGTCCCGGCTCTCTTCCCTTTGCCGCCGGCTGGGGCGAGGCCGCCCAGCTCGAAGCCAAACTCCAGCAGGTCGAGCGCACCCAGGTCGGCGAAGATCGCCTCGTCCGCGGCGTGCTGCGCGACCCATGGGCTGGGATAGGCTAGGGAATATGTTCACCGGCATCATTGAACAGACCGGCGACGTGCGGTCCTTCACCCGCGGAGCTGGCGCGGCCCGTCTCATCGTCGGCGCACCGGGCATCGCCCAGCGGCTGCACAAAGGCGACAGCGTCGCCGTCAGCGGCGTCTGCCTCACCGCGCTGGAGATGGGGCCGGACTGGTTCGCAGCCGACCTCGCCGCCGAAACCATTGCCCGCACCACGCTGTCACGACTTCATCCCGGCTCTACCGTGAACCTCGAGCTTCCCACTCCGGCCGGCGCTCCGCTGGGCGGCCATGTCGTGCAAGGTCACGTGGACGGCGTCGGCACACTCACCGCCCTCGATCCAGTCTCCGGCGCGCACGGCCAGCAGGACGATTCAGACTGGGTGCTCCGCATCCGCGTTCCGCAGCCGCTGCTGCGCTACGTGGTCGAAAAAGGGTCCATCGCAATCGAGGGCATCAGCCTCACCGTAGCCGCCGTCGAAAGCGACGAGATACGCATCTCCATCCTGCCCCACACCTATCGCGCCACCAACCTGCACGCACTGAAGCCCGGCATGGAAGTCAACCTGGAGGTGGACGTGCTTGGCAAATACGCCGAGAGCAGAACCCGCGCCCGCGAAGACTGGCTCACCGTCGACTACCTGCTGGCCAACGGCTACTGAGCCCCGAACGGGTCTTAGTCTCTGGAAGCCATTCCGGTTCGAGTCGCCCGAACTAGCAACGAACAACCAGTCCTCACACCGCTGCCTCAAACCGGTCCCCACGCTTCGGACAGATCACCTCGAGCTTGTACCGCTCTTCGATCTTCCCCTTCAGCACCTCTTGTGCCGCGGGCTCGCCGTGCACCAGAAAAACCTTCTTCAGCGTCGGAGCTACGGGAGCCATCCAGTCCAGCAACTCCTGCTGATCGCCGTGGCCGCTGAGAGCGTCAATGGAGTCAATCTCCGCCCGCACCTGCATCGGCTCGCCGAAGATGTTCACCTGCTTCTGGCCGTCCTCCAGCTTGCGTCCCAGCGTATTCTCTGCCTGGTATCCCGTCAGCAGCACCAGGTTGCGTGGGTCTTCGATCCCGTTGCGCAGATGGTGCAGAATCCGCCCCGCCTCGCACATCCCTGAGGCCGACATCACCATGTAAGGCACGTGCAGATCGTTCAGCGCCTTGCTCTCGTTCACCGTCTGGGTGTAGCGCAGCCGGTTCCAGCCAAAGGCATCCTGCCCGCGGTTGAAGAAGGCGCATGCAGCCTCGTCCCAGTCCTCCGTGTGCTTCTTGAAGACCTCGGTCACGGCCGTGGCCAGCGGGCTGTCCACAAAGATCGGGAACTCCGGAATCTGCTGCTCCTGGATCAGTTCATGCAGCATCAGCACCAGCTGTTGCGTCCGCTCCACGGCAAACGCCGGCACAATCAGGTGCCCGCCGCGCCCCGTCACCTTCTTCACCAGAGCCGCCACTTTCTGCTTCACGTCCGTGGCTGGTGAGTGTAGCC
>JAICMT010000372.1 GCA_025929125.1 Acidobacteriaceae bacterium
ACAGTCCAGGAGTTCGGGCGATTGGACATTCTCGTCAACAACTCGGCCTTCCAGCGGACCTACGAGAAGATCGAGGACATTCCCGAGGATGAGTTCGACGCGACCATGCGCACGAACATTTATGGCACGTTCTTCATGACTCAGGCGGCGCTCCCGAAGATGAAACCCGGCGGTGTAATCATCAACACCTGTTCCATCCAGTCTTTCGAGCCCTCGGAGCAACTGGTGCCGTATGCCGCCACCAAAGCTGCGCTGGTGAGCCTGACCAAGAGCATCGCCAAAGTGGCGATGAAGTCCGGCATTCGGGTGAACGGTGTAGCTCCGGGCCCGGTGTGGACTCCGCTGATTCCCTCCACCATGCCGGTGGAGAAGGTGAAGATGTTCGGGCAGAATACAGTGTTTGGCCGCGCGGCTCAGCCGGTCGAGCAGGCCGCCATCTTCGTGTTCCTGGCCTCCGATGACGCAAGCTACGTCACTGGCGAAATCTACGGCGCCACCGGCGGACGCACTCCGTTGTAAAGAACGACCACGCCCAACACAAGTCGGGCACAACCCTACGGAACTCGCCCTGCCGGGCGGGAGCCGCCGACCCTCAGGAGCAGACTGCGCGGTACAGACCGGCGGTGCCGAAGGTGTAGCTGGTCCAGGTGGGATCCGTGAACCCGGCTTCCAGGATCAACTGCTTCATCTTGGCGGGTTGCGGAAATCGCGCCACCGAGTGCGGCAGGTAGGTGTAAGCGGACCGGTCCCGCGAGATCCACCCGCCGATGGTCGGCAGGATGCGTTGGAAGTAGAGGTTGTAAAGCGAGCCCACCAGACCCTCTGGTTGGTTGCATTCGAGGATTGCAATCTGGCCGCCCGGACGAAGAACGCGGTGCAGCTCGCTCAACCCGGCAGGATAGCTGGAGAGATTGCGAAAACCGAAAGCGAAGGTGACGAGGTCGACGGAGGAGTCGGCCAGCGGCAGCTGCAGAGCATCCGCCTCGATGGGCACGACGTTGCGGCCGGAAAATTTAGGCAAAGCGCGGGAGAGCATCGGGTGGGAGAAGTCGGCGGCGAGGATCGGCGCACCCGGGTGGGGGCGATGGCGGTAAAGCGCCAGCGTCATATCGCCGGTCCCGCAGCAGAGGTCAAGGACGACGGCCTCGGGACGCTGCAGAATCGATCGCACCGCCCCCGCGGAACGGGACCACCAGAGGCGGTCCAGCCCGAATGAGAGCAGATGATTCGCACGATCGTACGTCGGCGCAATCGTGTCGAACATGCTCCGGATGTTCTCCGCTGCCGCGCGCGCATCGGTGATGCCGAGGGGCCGCGCTCCGGGGCTGGGCTCGTGTTGGGGGCCGGTCGGCACTGGTTCCATGGTATGACGTCGCGGGAAAGGGTAGTGCGCCCCGCGCTGAGAACTTAGCTGGTGCGCATCCTGTGGAACATGGCCTGAGTGGCAGCCAGGAGCTCATCATCCGTCACATCGAATGCAATTTTGGTGCTCCCAATGCCCGTCGCCAGCACGTAAGCGCGGCGGCCGCTGCGCTTCTTTTTGTCGCCATACGTCAGCGCAACCAGTCTGGCTGGATCGGCTCGGAAGACCGGTATGGGGCCGTACTGGAGAATGCACTCGCTCATCCGCTCGAATTGCTGCTGGGTAATGTGCGCGCGACTGTGCGAGAGGTGAAGCGCCGCCAGCATACCCCATGCGATGGCCTCGCCGTGGAGAAGCTTGCGGTATTGAGTAGCCGCCTCAATGGCGTGCCCAATCGTATGGCCGAAGTTCAGGATCATGCGCAGGCCAGATTCTTTTTCATCCTGGCCCACCACGTCGGCCTTCACTCGAACAGAGGAAGTGACCACCCGCGTCAGCGAGGCCGGGTCGCCGGCCAGAATAGCTTTCGCGTTCTTCTCCATGAAGGCGAACAGCCGCGGGTCATAGATGATGCCGGCCTTGACCGCCTCCTGCAGCCCTGCACGGAGTTCGGCCGGGGGAAGCGTTCGCAAAGTATCGATGTCCGACAGAACCGTAAGCGGATGGTGGAAGCTCCCGACCAGATTCTTACCCGCCGCAAGATTAACGCCGGTCTTTCCGCCGAGAGAGGAATCCACCTGAGCCAGAAGCGTGGTCGGAATGCCCACGTAGGGAATTCCGCGCATGTAGATGGCTGCTAGGAATCCGGTCAGGTCGCCGACAATTCCACCGCCGAAGGCAAGCAGGATGGAATCCCGATCCGCTCCGGCAGCAACGAGCTGCTCGGCGAGAGCTTCCACCTGCTCGAGACGCTTGTGACGTTCTCCCGGAGGCAGAAATAAAACGCTGGGCTGCGAATCGGCAGGGAAGCTCGACAGAAACGGCTGTTGCCATAACGACCATATTTCCGGCGACGTCACAACGAAGCTTCGCAGAGGCCGCTTAGCCGAGGCGGTAAGCCGCCGCAGGCGAGGGAACAGACTGGGGAGAAGACCCGAACCAATATGAACGTCGTACTGCGCTTGCGGGGTGTTGACTCGAACGGAAGGCACGTTGGCTCTATCGTACCGCAGCGCTTGTGAGGCGCTGCGGCAGGGCAGAGGTGCAGGCATGGCAGACACCGGAGCAGTCTGGTATCTGCCGAAACGGCTGCTGACGGTTACAGGTTCGTGAGATCGGCGAACTGGTTTCGGAGGCTGATCGCAAAGATTCCTACGAACGCAAGCACAGGCGGCAGAAAAAAGAGGTACATGGGGCTCCTTTTGAGCAATAAGCCGGGTAAGCGGCGAAGTGTGGTCTTGACCTCGGATATTGCAAGAGAATTGCCAAAAGGTGCAACGTTTTGCACGCACTTCATTACCAATCACTTTTCAGCAGCTTACGAAGTGAGTAGTCCCG
>JAICMT010000533.1 GCA_025929125.1 Acidobacteriaceae bacterium
CTGAAAGGGAACATCGTGGTGCCCGGCACGTGGATCTTCCCTGACGATGCGCAGGTTGCCACCGCTTCGGAGCGTGGCCTGATCGTCAACCAGCACCATGCCATTCCGCTGGGCGTGAATGTGGCGCGCTGGCCCTACGGCGTGCCCTACAACTTCTCCACGCATCCTGAAATTCTGGAGCGCGCCTGGAAGAACGCCGTAGCGACCTACAAACCGGACGAGGAGATTCTGTGGAGCGTGGGCCTGCGTGGACTTTCGGACCAGAGTTACGCGTCACTCGATCCCAGCGTGCGCAACAACGATCCGCTGCTGGGCAAGCGCATCAGCGACGCCATTACCGACCAGATGCGCATTGTGCGGGCGCGCTATCCCGATGCGCACTTTGTGACCGATCTTTGGCAGGAAGGCGCGCGGCTGATGCGCGAAGGCTACCTGAAGATTCCGCCGGAGGTGACGCTGGTGTGGGCTGATACAGGCTACGGCGATATGCAGGACGGCGGTGAAGTGGCCGCAGGCCAGGGCATGTACTTCCACGTGGCCATGATGAACGGCAGCGCCAATCAGCTTTCCGAAATGGTGCCGGTGAGCGTAATTCAGGAGGAGCTTGGCCGTTATATCAAGGCGGGCGCGACGGGATACTTCCTTGTCAATACCAGCGACATCCGGCCGGTGGCCATGACCACCGAAGCCGTGATGGACATTGCCTGGGGCGGCGTGACGAAGACCGGCTCCGATGCCGATGGCGCTTATTACAAGCAGTGGGCAACGGAAGAATTCGGCGCCAAATCCGCTCCGGCGCTGGAGAAAGTCTATAAGGAGTACTTTGCAGCGCCGGCTCCGCGCCGGGAGTTTCATTTCCCTCATGGATTGACCTCGGCGGGCAAAACGCCTCCGCGGCCCGAGAATTACAGCAAAGTGCCGCGCGAGGATGGCGACAACTTTTATCACTCCGAAGCTCGCCGCTGGATTCTGGATACGTTGACCGAGCACCAGGTGATTGCCATTCCCAGCCAGTCGCCGAAGTGGACGCAGCCTCGTGTCTTCCCCGAATTCAATGCGGAGATGCGGCGCGACGCGCTCCAGAATGACGTTGAGGATTGCGCGGCGGCCCAGCCGCGCTGGGATAAGGTTTGGCGTGACGCGGTGGCTGCGGAGCCGTTGGTCGATCCAGCGCGGCGCCAATACTACCAGGCCGAAGTGCTGACCATGATCACCATCAACCGCGAAAGCAATCGCATGCTGCTTGACGTGGCTCGCTCACTACAGGATAACGACGCCGGAAACACAGCGAAGGCTGAAACCGAGGCGACGGAAGCGCTGACGGCGCTGGATGCGGTGCGGAAATCGATGACGGCAGCCGAGTACGGCAAATGGAAGAACTGGTACCGCGGCGACTGGCTGACCGGCGTCTATCGCACGCGCGAGCTGGTGCAGGACTACTACAACCACCTGAAAGATCCGATGGCGAAACTGCCTGCGCCCGCGAGCTGGAGCGGATGGGAAGGCTAC
>JAICMT010000268.1 GCA_025929125.1 Acidobacteriaceae bacterium
CGGGGGCGTCGGCGGCGATGTCGGTGAAGAGGTAGACGAGCAGAGTGGCGTGCGGAGGGGCGGCCTCGAGGCGGGGGCCGATCATGCCGGCGCCTTTGGCGGCTCCCCAGATACGGACGGTGCGGGCGGGCCCGGGGTCGGCGGCCGGGATGGTGAAGGAGGCGCCGGCCATTTTGACGCGGGTGTCGGTGGTCATGATGGCGCGAGCGAAGGCGGCGGCGTGGGCGGCAGTGTCGCCGGCGGATTGCTGGAGCGCAGGGATGGCTGCGAGAACTTTTTCCGTGGGGAATGGGACGCCGATGATGCCGGTGGAGGAGGGGATGACCTCGTCGAAGATGCAGCCGAAGGTCTCGGCGGCGGCGACGCAGGTTGCGACGCAGCCCTCGATTCCCTGCTCTCCGGTGGCGCAGTTGGCGTTGCCGGAGTTGACCAGCAGGGCTCCGACGCGGCCTCCGGTGGAGGCGATGTGGCGGCGGCCGACGGTGATGGGAGCGGCGACGACGCGGTTGGAGGTGAACATGGCTGCGCCGACGGTTCCGGTGGAGGCGATGGCGAGGGCGAGGTCGGGATTGCCGGAGGGCTTGATGCCAGCGGTGGTGGCGCCCCAGAGAAAGCCGCCCGGAATGTGTTCGGGACTGGCGGCGGGTGTTTCGGTGGTCATGCTCTCAATGTATCAAGGGACGCGAAGCAGGCTGGGGGCGGGAGATGGCCCAGTTAGCGTTATGCAAGTTACCGAAGATTGAATCAGTTGGGGCAATTTTGCCCGACACAAAAGGTCCAGACGCATCTAAAAAGCATATGGAACAGGCAACAGCGAAGCGCGGGCTGAGGATCGTGGACTTGCTGCGTCCGCACAAGCGGCAGTTGTGGTTTGGGCTGCTGGCGATCGCGGGAGAGAGCGCGGCGGACCTGATGCAGCCCTGGCCGCTGAAGATTGTGCTGGATGATGTGCTGCGCGGGAAAAAGCAGGATCACGGCTGGCTGAACTCACTGATCGATAAGACAGCGGGCGTGGACCCGATCCACGTGGTGATTTTCGCGTGCGTTGCGGTGCTGCTGATTGCGGTGCTGGACGCGCTCTGCTCGTATGCCGAGAAGTACCTGACGACCAGTGTGGGGCAGTGGGTGACGCATGATCTGCGGCGCAGGATTTATACGCAGGTGCAGCGGCTCTCGCTGGCGTTCCACGACCAGCAGCCGACGGGAGACCTGATCAGCCGGGTGACGAGCGACATTGACTCGATACAGTCGTTCATTGTGTCGGGGCTGCTGGGGATCCTGGTGAACCTGGTGACGCTGCTGGGGATGATCGTGGTGATGTTCTACATCAACTGGGAGTTTGCGCTGATTGCGCTGGCCGTGGTGCCGCCATTGTTTGTGATTGTGTATACGTACACGCGCAAGGTGAAGAAGGCCTCGCGGGAGGTGCGGAAGAAGGAAGGCAGTCTGATCTCGGTGGTGGAAGAGGTAGTGACCTCGATGCGCGTGGTAAAGGCGTTCTCACGCGAGGAGTACGAGATCAAACGGTTCGAGGGCGAGAGCCTGGAAGCCGTGGAGGCAGCGTTGAAGGCCCGGGCGCTGAAGGCAAAGCTTGTTCCGATTGTGAACATCATTACTGCGATCGGAACCTGTCTGGTGCTGTGGTTCGGCGCACGGCTGGCGCTGGAAGGCGCGCTGGCGCCGGGGTCGATGGTGGTGTTCGTGTTTTATCTCGGCAAGATGTACAAGCCGATGCAGGAGATCTCGAAGACGATGGACTCGTACTCGAAGGCGGAGATCGGGTATGAGCGGCTGCAGGAGGTGCTGCGCAGCGATGAGGAGATCCACGACCTGCCGGGAGCCAAGCGGGCCCCGCGGTTCAAGGGCGAGATTGACCTGGAGCACGTGACCTTCGAGTACAAGGAGAACGAGCCGGTGCTGGCAGACGTTACCGTGCATGCGGATGCAGGCACGATGATTGCGCTAGTGGGTCCGACAGGCTCCGGCAAGACAACGATCGTAAACCTGATCGCTCGTTTCTACGATCCGAAGGAAGGCGTGGTGAAGATCGACGGAACGGACATCAAGCAGTTTATTCAGAAGTCGCTGCGGGAGCAGATCAGCTTTGTGCTGCAAGATACGGTGCTGTTCAGCGGAACGATCTGGGACAACATCGCGTACGGTCGGCCGGATGCTTCGGTGATCGAGATTGTGAAGGCGGCGGAGGCGGCGAACGCGATGGAGTTTATCGACAAGCTGCCGCAGAAGTTCGATACCGCGGTGGGCGAGCGGGGAGTGACGCTCTCCGGCGGACAGCGGCAGCGGATTGCGATTGCGCGGGCGATTGTTCGGAATACGCCGATTCTCGTGCTGGATGAGCCGACGTCAGGGCTGGATGCACAGTCGGAGCAACTGGTATTCGAGGCGCTGGACCGGCTGATGGAAGGCAAGACGGCAGTGGTGATCGCGCACCGGCTGTCTACCATACGGCGGGCGAGCTGCATTTATGTGGTGGACGGCGGGCATATTGCAGAGTCAGGCACGCACGACGAGCTGCTGCAGCGCGAGGATGGCGTGTATCGCAAGCTGCACGATATTCAATTCCAGGACCAGGAAGCGCCGGCGGCGATGGAAGCGTGAGCCGGGATCGTGGACTGGTTTGATGGTAGGGCTGGAATGCGGTGGGCACTCCAGCCGGTCAGGATGCGCGCTTAGAGGGTGGAGAGCTCGCGGATCCGGGACTCGACCACGTCGACGTAGGCCTCGATCTCGTCCTGTGGGAAATGGCCGGCGCGGAAGGCATCCATCAACTGCTGATGCGAGAGCTGCTTGAGGAGCGAGCCCATCCAGCGGGCGTCCTGGAGCGGAATGTCCTCGCCGATCCAGCGCATGTCGGCGCGGCGGGCGTAGTCCTTGAGCTCAGGCATGACGAATGCCTCGATGAGCCGCGCGGTGGGCGGCTTCGGCGTGCCGAAGCTGACCGTGGTCCGGGTGGTCTTCGAGATGAACTTGGAGTCCTTGAACGAGTCGACGTTGCCCTTCGAGCGGGCGTTGGTCCAGCTGAGGCCGTTGGTTCCGAAGGTGGCGCCGACGTCGGACATCAGGAACAGGTCGCGGCCGGAGCGGGAGTCGGCGAAGACGGCGTTGTTGATGTCCTTGAGATCCCAGCTATTCATGACGGCCATCATGACGCGGAGGCCGTTGAACTCGCGAGTGCCGACGAAGGGGTTCTCTTTCCACTTCCAGATGCCGATTTTCTTCTGGCCGGTGGGCTTGCGCGCGAAGCGGGCTTCGGCGACGCGGCCGTTCTTGATCTCGCCGCCGCCGCGGCTCATGTGGATGCCCTGAATATCGGCGCTGGTGAGGACGTAGTCGTCATTGACGTAAAAGCCGGTGGCCCAGAGCAGGCGCGACGCGACGACCTCAGGTCGGACTTCCTCTCCGAGCTTGACGCGCCACTTCTTCCCTGCTGCGTCGCGGATGTCGAATTTGGGATTGGTGCCATGTTTGTCTTCGGCTTCGAAGATGAAGGGCGCGGCCGGCATTCCCTTTTCTCCACCCTGGCCGTAGAAGAGGTTGAGCGAGGCGATGTTGCCGGGATCGTGCCAGAGGGTGGGGTTGTGAAGCTCGGCCGGGTTGACGGGCTTGTCGTTGTCCTGATTGTCGCGCTTCGCGCTGTCGGATCCC
>JAICMT010000434.1 GCA_025929125.1 Acidobacteriaceae bacterium
CGTGTCGGCCGCGGCGCCGCCAAAAGCTACTGCATCCTCATGACCGGCAATCGCGTCACCGAGCAGGCCGAAGCCCGGCTCAACGCCATGGTCGCCACCCAGAACGGATTCGAGCTCGCAGAGCTCGATCTGCAGCAGCGCGGCCCCGGCGAGTTCTTCGGCACCCGCCAGACCGGCTTGCCCGAATTCCGCGTCGCCAACCTGCTCCGCGATCGCGCCTTACTCGAACTCGCCAAAACCGAGGCCGAACGGTTCTCCGCCGCGCCCGACCCCGCCCTCGCGCGCACCGACATCGAGGCAGTATGGGAGCGCCTCAAACAGCAGTGGCAGCGCCGCTACGGCCTCGTCGAGGCCTGACCGCTAGCGCGCCGGTACTCGCCGGACTTGCCGCCGGACTTACTCACCAGCACGATCTCGCGAATGCGAATGGATTTGTCCAGCGCCTTGGTCATGTCATACACCGTCAGCGCCGCAACCGAGGCCGCGGTCATCGCCTCCATCTCCACGCCCGTTCCGGCCACCGTCGCCGCCGTGGCGCGAATTCGCACGCCGCCCGCTACGACCACCGCCTCCACGTCCACAAAGCTTAGCGGCAGCGGATGACACATCGGAATCAGCTCCGCCGTCTTCTTCGCCGCCTGAATCCCGGCAAAGCGCGCCACCTCCAGCGGATTGCCCTTCGGGTTCCGCGGCAGCGCCGCCAGCACCGCATCCGAGAGCTCCACGAACGCCTCCGCAACCGCCTCCCGCCGCGTCGCAGACTTCTCCGACACATCCACCATGTGCGCTCGGCCTGATTCGTCGTAATGCGAGAGCTTGCTCGCGTCGCTCAAGCACGCCTCCTCTGTCCACGCACAAGCGCAAGCCCCGCAATGAGGCAAAGCCATGGGAGACTCATCCAGACATAAGCTTCGCTGGACATATGCACTAGGAACATTTGGTGCATCCAGATCATGCTGCGCAGCACAACCACAAACGTAAGCATCAGTCCCACACCGGCGCCAATCAGCAGAAACCCTGAATCACGTTTTGTCACCGCTGCCTCCCGCTTCCACACTACCGCAGCAGAATCGGAATCACATCACCCGCCTTGCGATCCGGCCCACCCTCCCGAAACACCGCATAGCAGTTCGCGCGCGCATTGGCCGCAAGGTCGCCCGACCCATGCCATCGCACCAGCCGCACCGACGGCCGATCGAGCTGCGCCGTCCAGCGTGCCGGAAGCACCCGCGTCAGCCCCGCCTTCGCGGCCACGTCCTCCTCCAGCGTCGCCTGTGCGAGCCGCGGCTGCGTCACACCTGCACCACCCAGCGCGCGCAGCAACGGCGCTGCGAAGCAGTGGAAGGAGACCTCGGTCGAAACCGGGTTCCCCGGAAGCCCGAAGAAATAAAGAAAGCTTCCCGGCCGCCCACCCAGCCGCTCCATCGGAATCCGCCCAAACACTGCAGGCTTGCCCGGCTGCATCCGCACTCCGGTGAAGTAGAACTCCGCGCCAAACTCCGCCAGCACCTCTTCCACCAGGTCATACTTGCCCGCCGACACTCCACCTGAGAGCAGCAGCAGGTCCGCCTCCCGTGCCGCCAGCAGCCGCGCCCGCAGATCCTCACGCGTATCGCGTGCGATCGCCAGCATCTGCGGCTCCCCTCCCGCCGCTGCGACCAGAGCAGCCAGAGCATACCCGTTCGAGTTGCGTATCTGATGTTCCGCGGGCGACTCCGTCAACGCCACCAGCTCGTCACCGGTCGCCACAATCGCCACCTTCGTCCGCTCGTAAACCTGCAGCTCAGCCATTCCGCAGCTGGCAGCTTCTGCGATTTCGGCACTCGTAATCGACGATTCGGCGGGAACCACCACCTCGCCCGCTCGCGCCTCGCTTCCGCGCCGCACGATATTCTCTCCTGCGGTAAGCCGCCGGCCCTCCACCGGTTCCACACACCGATGCGCCCCGATGGCGTGCTCCAGCATGGCCACAGCGTCTGCTCCGGGCGGCACCGGGGCCCCCGTCATGATCTCCAGTGCCGCGCCTGGTGGGAGCTCACCTCCACGCCATATCTCACCGGCGCGAACCTGGCCGGCCACGCACAGCGCCTTCCCTGCGGCCCACTCCGCCGCACGCACTGCAAATCCGTCACGCGTCGCCCGGTCAAAAGGCGGCTGGTCGCGATCGGCCACGATCGCCTCCGCCAGCACCCGTCCCATCGACTCCAGCAGCGGAACCGTCTCTGCCGGACGGCCCGTCACCCTCCCGGCGTGTTCCAGTACCGTCGCCAGCGCCTGCTCGAAGCTCAGCACAGCCATCGCATATCCAATTCCTGTTCTCGACCAACAGAAAGCCCCGGGGATTGTCCCGGGGCTTTCGATTGCACTATGGACCGGACTACTTCTTGCCCGGCTTGGCTTTGAA
>JAICMT010000067.1 GCA_025929125.1 Acidobacteriaceae bacterium
CCTGAGGTAAGAGGGAGCCGGCCTGACGCAGAACGAAGCGCGTCAGGCCGATTTTTTTGGCTCTGAGCGGGCGTTCAGTCTGAGGTATTGCCCAGTCCAATGTCGTTGATGTGGACGAGACCCTCAGGAAGTGACATGCGGATCTGCCGGGCTGTGAGATTCAGCTCAAGCAAATATCCCTTGGCGAAGGGAATCAGTGCCTCAGTGTTTCCGGGCGTTTGCACCACCAGCAGAGGAGCAGCATCTTCCAGGCGGCGAGTGCCGTCGGGCGTCGTGGCAAACTGGACATCTTCTACGGTTCCGACGAGCACCTGGCCGTCAAAGACGCTGCAACCGAGCAGGTCCGAGATGTAGGCTGCACCGGGTTCGAGCGGCATGCGTTCTTCGACCGGGACCAGAATCTCCCTGGAACCAAGTTGCTCGGCGGCTGAGATGGACTCGACTCCGGCAAGCTGAAGCACTACCCGCCCGGCGTTCCGGCCGACAGGACGCCAATGCGAGATGATCCGTACCGGAACGGGAGGAGCGAGCTTTTCGCCTTCGGCGGCGCTGAAGCCCGGTTCGGCCAGCCAGACCTCGGGGTTTGACGCGAAGCGCTCCGGGAAATCGGTGAAGAGGTCGGCGAGAACTTCGCCCTTACGTCCCTGCGGGCGCAGAATGCGGGCGAGCAGGGTCCATTGCGAAGAGGTCGTCATAGCTCCTATTGGGTGGATTAAAACAGAAACCGCCGAGAACCTCGAAGGCTTCTACTGGCGGTGTTCTGGGACTTTCCGAGGCCGAAACTACTCTGCGGTGCGGCCCTTCTCGTCTTCGACAATGTCTAGCGCGAATCGATGGTGAAGCTTCATACTGGCGGCACCGAGAATCGTGCGGAGGGAACGAGCGGTGCGTCCCTGCTTCCCAATGACCTTTCCAATATCCTGATGGGCGACCCGCAGCCGGATAACGGTTGAGCCGTTATCGTCGATCAGATCAACTTTTACATCGTCTGGCTGATCGACAAGTGCACGGACAATATCCGACATCAGGTTCTTCATCAATTCGGGCGGATGGATAGCAACGGAAGTAGCTTGATTCATCTGCGTATACCTCTTCTAAATATGCCGCTTGGCTCAGTACGCCCTTAGCCCCATCTTCGTGAGGTCTTCAGGGTGGCCCGAGGTTCGGCCAGTGCGGCGCATACTCCGCCTCTGCCAGCGCGGAGAGATGCCAGCCAGTAGGGAACCCGGCTGACCCTTCCGAAGAGTCTACTGGAATAAAGCAAAGTTGGAAGTGCAGAAAGCGACGGTTGTCGCATTCTTTGGGCACTGGTTTCTGATTACCAGATAACTAGTTCGCCACTAGGCGGCTTCAACTGGGGCAGCTGCAGGCTGTTGCGCCATCAGTTTGCCCACCCGATCGGAAAGCTGGGCACCCTTGCTGACCCAATAATCGATGCGTTCGCGCTTCAGATCCACCGAGGCCGGTGAGGTGCGCGGATTGTAGGTGCCAACCACCTCAACGGAGCGGCCATTGCGCGCGCGATCCTTCTCAATAACAACGACGCGGTAGTGCGGCTGTTTGCGGGCGCCGACACGCGCCAAACGAATCATCAACACAGTAAAGAACCTCTCGAAAAGAAAATCGGTGTATGTGGGCAGGATAGAGCGAACCGCCGCGCAGGGCACGGCACCGCATATTGATACGACCCAACACCTAAGTATCGCGGAGTTTGGCCGAAATCGCAAATGAAACCGGTCTCCCCGTGCGGGAGATCGTGCGATGTGAGGAGGAGGGTGATCTGGAGTGCTGGACTCCCGTGGAGCTTGTAGCTATGGCCCGGAAAAAGGGGCCGGCAAATCCGGCCCCCTCTGCTGCAGCGGTGCTACTTATGCCAGTGCATCGGCCACTTAAGGTACTTCGAAGCGGCTTCATACACCGCCCCCGCGGTATTGGAGAAATTAGCCGCCACGTGGTGCTCAAACCCGTTCTCACAGATGTAGTGCAGCAGCTTCTGCATATTCGGGATCTCGACCACGCCAGCTCCGCCGAAGGTATTGAGGGGATCATCGGTGAAGGCGCCCTCGCCAACATAGCCGCGAAGCGTTCCGGTGAAGTCATCGGTGGAGAATCGGGCGAAGCTCATGGGGCCGGCTTTGACGGTACCGTCGAGAGTGCCGTGGGTGTTCTCCTTGCCAACGGTACCAGCGATGATGAGCTGATAATCCATCTTTACGCCCTGCTTGAAGAAGTGCTTGGGCAGGTTGGAGCAGTGGAAGCAGACCGCCTTATTGGGGTTGTCACCGTAGTTGTTGTTCCAGTCCAGGAGCGCCGAGGGCGTCTCGCTGGCCAGCGTGAGGGCGTGCATGGACAGGGTGCCAAGCGTATCCACTTCGCACGCCGAGGGCACCAGATCCTCAGACATCATCGACATGACAGTGCAGGGCACGATGCCGAGATACTCCTCCATGGAGGTCCAGCACTGGACGGACGTGACCGTCAGTTCCGAGGCGGCCTTCCATCCATCGATCACTGCGCCCAGCTTTGCCATCTTCAGCAGTGCCGCTTCAGGAGTGTCGCCCACCGGGATGTACTTCTTGATGGCCGCGAGCTTTGCCTGTGCGGCATCGTCGTTGTCCTTCATGCGATTGATACGCCCCATGACCTCGGAGAGGTCGAGGGTTTCGACCGTGATGCCGGAGCGCTCCAATAGCTTCTCGGAGTAGCGGACCGTGTTGAAGGCAGTGGGCCGGGCACCAATCGCGCCCATACGCAAATTCTTGAAGCCACGGACCACCCGGCACACGCCCGAGAACCAGGCCAGGTCCGCCTTGAACTCCGCCGAATCCGTTGCCTCGGTATGGAGGGTGGTGATGGAGTACGGGATTCCGTACTGCTTCAGGTTGTTACAAATCGACATTTTGCCGCAGAACGAGTCGCGACGAAAGGCGATAGACATCTTGCTGGGATCGTCCGGCGTGGCCTGGATCAGCACTGGAACGTGCAGGTCGGCGAGACGAATCGCATCAGCCAGGCCGCGCTCCTCGCCGAAGTTGGGCAGGGTAATGATGAGGCCGTCGATGTCAGCCGCGTGCTGCTTGAAGAGGGCGGCGCATTTCTTGGCGTCCTCATAGGTTTCCACCGCGCCGTGGGCAGTGACTTCAGGCGACAGCACGATGGGCTTGATGCCGGCGGATTCGAGCGCTGCGACGATTTCCAGGCGGCCACTGGTCGCAAGGTGGGAAGGGAAGAAGCCACGGTTGCCAACAAGGACTCCCATGGTCATGGTACGAGGCATTTCAAAGTCTCCATAAAGCTTGGGCAACGTCGGATTCGCTGCCGGTTGGTGTTTAAAGGGTACGGCTTGAGTTTAGACCTTGTTCTTGTCGCCGCGGCGTGGCCGGTACCTAAGGGTATAGAACGCGCCGAAGAGAAACAGCAGCAGCCCCCACCAGAAGGTAGGGTGCAAGTTGTTGAGCACGGTGGGGGCCTCATGACCGCCGAACCACTCATATGCTCCGTAGGGGAGCAGTACTAGCCCGTAGGCCAGCGTCATAATGCCGACAAAAAACCAGATGGAAAGCGCTTCGCCGCGTCCTGTTCCTTCTGCCATAGATCCGTCCCTTCGGGAAATTCAACGTTTTGATATTCCGGGATGCGCTTTGAAAGCTCAGGCGCTTACCAGAAGATGATCTGCAGGATGATGAAGACGATGGAAACCACACCCGCCCAGAAGATCGGCTTCTGCCATAGGGTGGTTGCACCGTCGTGTGGGATCACAGTGGCTCCATAGACTAAGCCATTGAGCTCGCTCTCAGGTCGCGGCTTGGTGAGCATACTGACAATTACAGTGACGCCGACGCAGATCAGCCAACTCCACAGCGCGCGGAACATGTTTTCCGCCA
This sequence comes from Acidobacteriaceae bacterium, assembly GCA_025929125.1. GTDB lineage: Bacteria > Acidobacteriota > Terriglobia > Terriglobales > Acidobacteriaceae > Edaphobacter. The sequence goes on from JAICMT010000067.1 coordinate 3,885, forward strand.
TCGGTTGTGCATCCGGAGACAGCGCGATGCGAGACAGCGCCAACTGTTTATGGGCTACTGTGCCGGTGCTGGTGTAAACGAACATTGCGATCGAAGAAGCGGTGCCGGCGAGCAACCCGAGGAAGCCACCCCAGTTGGTGGCACGCTTCCACAGCATGCCCAGGATCACCGTCCCGAACAACGGAGCGATGAAGAAGCTGAACAGCGCCTGTACGTAGTCCATGATCGAGGCCGCATTCATCACCAGGTATGCCGTGCCGATAGAGACGAGCATGCCGATGACCGTCGACCACCGACCCATCAGGACGTAGTGCTTGTCCGAGGCGCGCTTGTTCATGTAGGCGCCGTAGATGTCATATGTCCAAACCGTGGAGAAGGCGCTGACGTTGCCGGCCATGCCGGACATAAAGCCTGCGACGAGCGCAGTAATGCCCAGGCCCAGTAGTCCCGGGCCGCAATAGCGTATCAACATCAACGGCAGCACCTGGTCGTAGCTGTGCAGGGCGGGATTGCCCTTGGCTACATCGGCCGGTACGAGGTGAAACAGAGGGTGACCGTTCTGCATTAGGCCGAGGCAGATGAGGCCGGGCACGATGACGATCAGCGGCACCGCCATCTTGAAGGCCGCACCGATCACGGGCGCCATCTTGGCGGCGCGCAGATTGTGAGCGGAAAGGACACGCTGAACCACGAGGAAGTCGGTTGTCCAATAGCCGAAGGAGATGATCGCCCCCAGGCCAAAGACGATACCCACCCAGTTGATGCCCATCGGATTGTCTTTGAAGTGCCCAAGTGTGGACCAGAGGTGAGTGTATTGGTTGGTCTGCATGTTGATGGCGATGTTGGCCTTCAATTGCGTCCATCCTCCGGCCTCGATGAGACCCAGGATTGGGATCAGCGCTGCGCCCGCCCAGATGAGCACGAATTGCAATACTTCATTGATGATGGCGGAGCGCAGACCGCCTAGCATGACGTAAATGGCAACCGTCGCCGCGCCGACCCAGATGGAGAGCGTCATGTTCCAGCCGAGCACGGTCTGCATTACCACGGCCATCGCGTACATGTTCACCCCGGACATCAGGATGGTCATGAAGGCGAAGGATATGGCGGCGAGTCCGCGTGCGCCCTCGCCAAACCGAAGCTGCAGATATCCGGGGACCGAGTGCGTCTTCGAGATGTAATAGAACGGCATCATTACGATGCCGAGGAAGAGCATGGCTGGAATCGCGCCGATCCAGTACCAGTGTGTGGCAAGAATTCCGTACTGGTACGCCGAACCCGCCCATCCCATCAGCTCTAATGAGCCGAGATTGGCGGAGACGAAGCTGAGCCCCGCAATCCATGCGGTCATTTCTCGGCCAGCCAGGAAGAACTCTTCGCTGGTGTTCGTCTGGCCTTTCACATAGAACCCGATGAACAGCACCACGGCAAAATACAGCACCAGAATGGTGAGATCGATGGGTGTTAAGCGCGTAAGTTGCGAGGCGGCGAGCAGGGAAAGGGCAGGAGCGTGCATTCGGTAAGCGGGTCCAATCTGCCGGCGCCAGTTGGTTGCAGAGCCGGTCTAGGGGAACTCGAATTCGGTAGCCTTCAAAACTATATACCCAGTCTGGGACAGGTAGCCGTCTGGGACCTGGCACCGGGGCATCCCCTTGGAACCAATGGGAATCGTACCTAATACGTTGCCGGGGCAGAGACTGCCCAATGGGCGCGGGAGGATTGAAGAATGAACAGCAATCGCATCGCACGCCTGCTGATGGTAACAGCGCTTACGGGTGGGATGACCCTAGGCGTCGGCTTCGCACAAACCGCAGGGCAGGACATGAAGAACGCGGGACATGAAACCAAGGATGCTGCGGTGGATGCGGGTCATGGTACGGCCCAGGGAACTTCGAAGGCGTACCACTCGACCAAACGGCACACGAAAGCCGCAGCGCACAAAACTGCCCGGGGAACTGAGACTGCAGCGGATAAAACCGGGGATGCTGCGAAAACGGTTGGGCATGACACCAAGGCAGCAGCCAAAGAGACAGGACGACGCACGCAAAATGCAGGCGATGCGTTGGCTGGCAAGCCGGAGAAGCATTAGGTTGGGGTAGTACTTGCCGATGGCCGGAGTAAAAGCATCAAGCAAGGAAAGCAGATCCAGGGCCCGGATGCCGCAAATGGCGTCCGGGCTTACTTTTTGCAGACTGAGCTAAACAGCGGGTTCGTGCGTCGCCGCGTACGGAGAGGACTCCGCCCTAGCAGGATTCTCCGGTGGCTCCGGCCAGACGATCTCGGCTGAAAGCAGAATCAGCACGACCCAGTAGAGGTCGGCGCCCAGAAGATGCACCAATTGCATCCACGCCGGAGCGAGCAGCAGGACATCCGCAATCCCCAGAAGAAATTGCAAGCCGAGCAGGAACAGGAGCAGCCGTGCGAGCCTGACGCGCGCCGGATCGTGCGGCTCGCTGCTTGCACGGGCGCGTACAATCAGCCACACCACAAACAGTCCGGCGAGGATGGCGCTCAGCGGATGCACCAGCCGCAGCTTCAAAAGAGCTGGAGAGTTCGCACGGAAATCCTGCCCCAGGGCTTCGGTCAGCGAGCCTGCAGGAAAGAGCGTGTCACCCAGCGCAGCGAGTGATCCTGTTACTCCGACTGCGAGGGTTGCCGCAGCGCCGCAGACCGCCCAGACGAGCCAGCGGCCCCTTCTGAGAGGCCGCCAATTCTGAGAGGTTGAGGCGAAACGAGCTGTCAGTGTGAGTGCAGTCAACAGCAGTAACGTGTTGCTGAGATGAATGGCGAGCATCACAACGCGCCCGGTGGACTGGTTGGTCGTCACGTAATCAAGCTTGACCAGCAAAGCACCGAGGAAGGCCTCATTCACGAGTAGCAGCAACGAAGCCACGGCAAAGAACCGTGCGGCGTGCCCTTTCTTTGTCGACCAGAAGATCCATCCCACCAGACCGAGAACAGCAAAGGTCAATCCGCCGGTCATCATCCGGTGAGTGAACTCGATGATAGTGTGAGTGCCGGGCGAAACGGGGATCACTTGCCCGTTGCATAAGGGCCAGTGGTTTCCGCAGCCCGCACCGGACCCGCTGGCGCGCACCAGTGCTCCCCAAAGGACGACCAGGATGTTGTAAAGAACTACGAGCCATGCGAAGCGGGCGAGTTTTCGTTTTCGCGCCGGCTCGGCTCGTTCAACTGGGATACTCAGCGGATTGGATACGGCTAGCAACGTGTTCCTTTTCTCATCCGGCGGCAAGTTCCCGAGCGCGTATCGTCGCCCGCTTCACCGCCTTGATCAGGGCGACGCGGAGCCCACCTTCTTCGAGCTCGAGAATTCCGTCTACAGTGCACCCGGCCGGCGTCGTGACCTGGTCCTTCAAAAGGGCGGGATGGTACCCCGTCTCAAGCACCATCCGGGCCGAGCCATACACCGTCTGGGCAGCGAGTAACGTCGCGACATCCCGCGGGAGACCTACGTTCACGCCCGCCTCTGCCAGAGCTTCGATCACGATGTAGATGAAGGCCGGGCCGGAGCCGGAGAGCCCGGTAACGGCATCCATGTGCTTCTCGTCGACCACGACGGTGCGTCCC
>JAICMT010000010.1 GCA_025929125.1 Acidobacteriaceae bacterium
ATCCGCACATACTACGATTTCCCCGACATCGATATCGATCGCTATCAGATCAACGGCGTCACCCGTCAGGTGATGCTTGGCACCCGCGAGCTCAATATAGAAAAGCTGCCCGAGGCTAGCCGCAACTGGATCAACGAAAAGCTGATCTACACCCACGGCTACGGCGTCACCATGAACCCGGTCAACGAGTTCACCTCCGAGGGTCTGCCGAATTTCTACCTCAGCAACATGCCCGTGCAGAGCACCGTTCCCGGCCTCGAAGTGACCCGCCCGCAGATCTACTACGGCGAGCTCACCGATGCCGATGTCTACGTCAAGACGCGCCAGCAGGAGTTTGATTACCCCCAGGGGCAGACCAACAGCCTCACCTCGTACGAGGGCACCGGCGGCATCCCCATCGGCGGCTTTCTCCGCCGCTTGGCCATCGCGTTTGAGCGCGATGACCTTGGCAAGCTGCCCTTCAGCGACGACGTCAACTCCTCCAGCCTGCTGCTCATGCGCCGCAACGTCCGCGATCGCGTCTCCGCGCTCGCGCCCTTCCTCACCTTCGATCCCGATCCCTACATGGTCGTCGCTCCCGATGGCCACCTGTTCTGGATGATGGACGCCTTTACCACCTCCGAGACCTACCCCGACTCAGCCCCTTTCTCCGTCAACGGCCAGACCATCAACTACATGCGCAACAGCGTCAAGGCCGTCATCGATGCCTATAACGGCACCACCACCTTCTACGTCTTCGACAGTGAAGACCCGGTCATCGGCGCGTGGCAGCATGTATTTCCGTCGCTCTTCAAGCCGGCATCCCAGATGCCCTCCGGCCTTCGCGCTCACGTGCGCTATCCGGAAATGCTCTTCCGCCTGCAGGCGCAGGTTTACGGTCTCTATCACATGACCGATCCCGAGGTCTTCTTCAATCGCGAAGACCTATGGACCGTGGCGACCCAGACCACCGGCAACGGAAACGACCAGACCGCGCAGGCCATGCTGCCCAATTTCGTGCTGATGAAGCTGCCCGGGGAGGCCACCGACGAGTTCGTCGAAATCCTTCCCTTCACCCCAGCCAACCGCAACAACCTCATCGGCTGGATCGCCGCTCGCTCCGACGGCGAGCATTACGGCAGTTCCATCGTTTATGACTTCCCTAAGACCCGCCTCGTCGATGGACCCCAGCAGATCGAGTCCCGCATCGACCAGAACGCACAGCTCTCCGGCCAGCTCAGTCTCTGGAACCAGCAGGGCTCCCAGGTGCTGCGCGGCAATCTGCTCGTCATCCCAATCGGCAAGGCCCTGCTCTATGCCGAGCCCATCTACCTCAAGGCCCAGCAGAGCCCCATGCCGGAGCTCCGCATCGTAGTCCTCGCCTTGCAGGACCGGCTTGCTTACGCTCCCACCTTTGAGGCGGCGCTCTCTTCCCTCTTTGGCTCAGAAGCGCCCAGCCTCGCCTCCGGTCCGTCCGCCGCTCCCGCAACGTCATCCACCACGCAACTCCCCGCGGGCGCGCAAAGCTTAGCCGCGGCGCCGGACACCAGAGCCCTCATCTCCGAAGCAGGCCATGACTTCGACGATTACCAGCGCCTCACCGCTCAGGGCAAAAACGCCGAGGCCGGCCAGAAGCTGGACGCGCTGAAGCACGTGCTCGATCAACTCAACGCCCAGCGCAAGTGAACGCGATGATCGCTGTTCGTGAAGATGGCCGGGCAACATGCTCGCCTCAGCTGCACCGCCGAAACGTCGGGTTGGTTCCTGCTTGGAGGATCATCAAGGAATGCCGCGCTTACCTGCGCACCTCGGCTGGCCGCCGAAGCTATCTCAATTGGCGTCCTGCTCCCTTTAACGTCACGCAAAGCATCAAACCTTTCAAAGTAGAGGTTTCACCCATGTCATCACTCCATTTCGACGACTCAGGAAACATGGTAGAACCGGTCGCAGAATTCAACATCGAGCAGGAGCTTGAACAGCTTCAGCAAAAAAAGCCTTGGCCTTCAGGCATTCACTCGAAATTGCTGTTCAAAAAGGACGACTTCCGATGCCTCCTGATTGCGATGGAGCCCTCAGCGAGGATTAAGGAGCATCATGCCGACGGGACCATCTCCGTTCAGCTTTTGCGGGGCCGCATTCGCTTCAACACTCAGGCAAAGCAACACGAACTTGCGGCCGGAAGCCTGCTCGGACTAGGTGCATCCATCAAGCACGACATAACGGCTATCGAGGATTCCGCGTTCCTGCTCACCATCTCATGGCCCAGCAATCAGGAGCTGTTGACCATGAAACATCGTGGCTACGGAACGTAGCAATGCGGATCTCGATCAAACGAGCCTATGTCACTCCCGCACCAGAGGACGGTTTCCGAATTCTCGTGGATCGTCTATGGCCACGAGGCCTCAGCAAAGAACGTGCCCGCATTGACCTCTGGCTCAAAGAAATCGCGCCGAGCGCCGCTTTGCGAAAGTGGTTCGGCCACGACCCAGTCAAATGGCAGGAGTTTCGGCGGAGATATCGCGAAGAGTTGAGGCAGAATCCGGAATGCCTGGCCACCATCAAAAAGCAGGCCCGAAATGCTCCGGTCACGCTTGTGTACGGAGCCAAAGACGAACAGCATAACGACGCCGTCGTCCTGCTGGATTTCCTGAAGCGTCAGTAACTACCGAATCAGCATCGACACGATGCTCGCCGACATCAGGTTCGCCATCGTGCCGGCGAGCATCGCCCGCAGTCCTAGCCGCGCAAGGTCGTTACGCCGATGCGGAATCAGCGCGCCAATCCCCCCAATCTGCATCCCAACCGAGCCCAGATTCGCAAAGCCGCACAGCGCAAACGTCGCAATCGAAAGCGTCCGATCCGAGACCGCGTGTGCCTTGGCCAGCAATCCCAGCTGGCCGTACGCGATGAACTCGTTCAGCACCGCGCGCGTCCCAATCAGGTTCCCCACAATCGGCGCATCGCGCCATGGAATCCCGATCAGCCACGCCACCGGAGCGCACAACGTCCCCAGCGCATTACCCAGAGAGTGCGGAAACGGAATATGCCCATGTGCCCACGTGAAGTTCGAAATCCCCAGCATGATTGCGTTGATCAGCCCCACAATCGCCAGAAAGCTGATCAGCATAATCGCTACGTTGAACGCCAGTCCGCCCCCATCAATCGTGCCCCGCGCAACCGACCCGATCAGGTTCTCGTCCTTGTGCTCCTCGTTCGGAGGCATCTTCACCGTGCCCAGCGTGGCAGGCACCTCCGTCTCGGGCACCAGCATCTTCGCCACCAGAATCGTCCCTGGCGCCGTCATAATCACCGCCGAGAGCAGGTCCTGCGCGCGAATCCCGAACAGGATATAGGCCGCCATAATGCCGCCGGAAACGTGCGCCATGCCCGACGTCATAATCGTCATCAACTCCGACTGGGTCGCATCTCCCAGAAATGGACGAATCGTCAGCGGAGCCTCCGTCTGCCCCATAAAGATGCTGGCCGCGACGTTCGTACTCTCTGCGCCGGAGGTCCCCATCGTCCGCTGCATCAGCCACGCCGCCGCGCGGATCACCTGCTGCATGATGCCCACGTGATACAGCAGCGCAAACAGCGCCGAGACGAAGATAATCGTCGGCAGCACCGCAAACGCGAACACCGCTGCAGGACTTTTTGGGTCACCCAGAACGTTGCCAAAGACCATGGTCGAGCCGTCCGCGGCATGCCCCAGCAGCGCCGTCACCGCAGCCGAGCCCTTCGCCAGAAAAGCCTGCCCCACGCTCACCTTCAGCACCAGGAAAGCGAACAGCACCTGCAGTCCCAGCCCCCACGCCACTGTGCTCCAGCGGATCGCCTTGCGATTGCTGGAAAGTACATAAGCGACACCAAGAAACGTAAGTAGACCCAGTATTCCGGTGAATCGTGCCACGCATGCACTCCATGGGAATTGGATTATGGTTGAACCGAGTGTAACGGATGACCTATCCAGGCACTCACTTTCTTCAGTTCGCCCTCCCTTCCGCGCCTTTTCAAGCCCGCCAAGCCGCAAGCTCCGTGCTCGGAGCTAAAATTCGTCCCATGGCGGGCGTCTTCTTCCTCGACACCATCCGCCGCGCTCTGCGGGAGCGTGCCCGCCAGAAGCGTGTGCGCGCAGCCGCCTCCTGGCCGCAAATCACCGCTCACATCAATAGCTGGAAGCTCCTGCCCGCGGCCGACGAATCCGGGTCCTTCACCCACACTCACTTCATTGAGGCGGCCTTCCATTTCACGCTGGACGGCAACTACTACGGCGGCTACGCGAACAGCGTACCCATGCCCCACCGCGAGGCCGAGCAGCTCGCCACCGGCAGCCCCAGCCTGACCGTCCGCTACAACCCATCCAATCCTGACCAGACCGCAGTTCTCGCCGACGACAACCGTGGCCAACTGCCTTTCGACATCATCTCCGGCTAAGCAGCCTGCAAAGATTTCTTCTCCGCGATTGGAACAGTTCCCGGGACAGCGGAGTCTATAGTGGCAGGCACCAGGAGAATCTCATGTCAGGTCGAGCAAGTGCGGTCTGCCTTCTGTTCTGTGCATCTATCACAGCCTCCGCTCAGCGGACATCCTCCTCGGTCAGTCAGCCCGCCGGCGGGACTCACGATCTACAACCAGGATTTCGCGCTGGTCCGGACCCCAATTCAGCTCAGTCTCCAGGCGGGCACAACAGAGATCTCCGTGACCAACGTGACCGGCCAACTCGAGCCGGATTCCGTCGTTCTTCGGGATCCTGCCAACTCCCATCCCATCCACATCGTAGAGCAGAACTACGAAGGGGCACTGCGCGTGCAATCGCAGATGCTCGCGAAATTTGAAGGCCAGACCATCGACTTCGTGGTGGGCACGGCCGAGAACGCAAGAATTGTCCCCGGCAAAATCATTCGCGCCGGATTCGTTCCCCAGTTCGATCTGCTGCAGCGCTACGGACAGAGTTACTTCTACCAGCAGCAGCAACAGAATCAGCAGCAGGAGCCGCTCATCGAAATGGAGGGAAAGCTGCGGTATGGGCTGCCTGGCGTTCCTCTCTTCCCCTCGGCGACGCCGGGCCTGACGCTGCATCCCACGCTTCGCTGGACAATCGCTTCAGATCGGCCGGCGAACATCGCTGCGGAGCTCGATTACATCACCGGCGGCTTGCGCTGGGACGCCAGCTATAACGTGCTTGCGCCCAGCGGTGACGTCGCAGCCGATCAGTCGCTCGAGATGGTGGGCTGGGTCAACGTCACCAATGAATCGGGCACTGACTTCCGTGATGTCTCGCTGCAGCTGATGGCAGGCGACATCAGCAAACTCACAAACCAGAACAGAATGTTGGCAGTTAACGGTCCCGCAATGGATTCAATCGTCGTGGCAGGCGCCGCTGGAGTTCAGCAACAGATCACCCAGCAGAATTTCGACGACTACCACCTGTACGATCTGCATCGCAGCGCAACCCTTCTCGACCACGAGTCCAAGCAGATCGAGTTTCTCAACGTCGCCGGAATTCCCGCTAAACGAGTCTATGTCTACGACGGCTTCGGCACTCGAAACCAGAATAACTACTATCAGTGGAACCAGCCGAACTTTGGCGGAGAAAGCAACAAGAAGGTCTGGATCACCCAGGAGTTCAAAAATAGTGAAGCGAATCACCTCGGCATGCCGCTGCCAAAAGGCCGCATGCGCTTCTACCGGCGGGAAGCCAATGGCAACCTGCAGTTTGTGGGCGAGAACACCATCGATCACACTCCAAAAGACGAAACCATCCACGTCTACCTGGGCAATGCCTTTGACCTGACCGGAGAACGCACTCGTACCGATTTCAGGAACGTGCGCAGCAACATGATTACGGAAAACTACAGCGTCACCGTGCGCAGCGCAAAAGATACAGCGACTCCCGTTCGCATCGTCGAGCACATGTACCGCACAAGCACGTGGGAAATTAGCCAGAATTCCGATCCCTTCGAAAAGAAGGACTCGCAAACCATCCAGTTCAACGTCAATGTGCCAGCCCACGGAGAGAAGACCGTCAACTACCTCGTAACATACACGTGGTAGCGTTTGTCCTTTTCAGCGCCTCACCGATTAGAACCGGACAGTAGTCGAAATCGTCCTGGCGCACTTCCTGAAACGGATCAACCAACTAGGCTGCTCGCCAGCTCCACATACAACTCCACGCACTCCAGCAACTCCTTCTTGCTGATCCGCTCCTCCGGAGTGTGCGCCACGTGAATCGATCCCGGCCCCAGCAGAAACGGCTCGCCCCAGTTCGTCAGTGACGGAATATCCGTGGCAAACTTCGCCACCATCGTCGGCAGGTTGCCCACGCGTCGCATGCGCACGCAGGCCAGGTCCAGCGAAAAGCTCGCCTCGCAGCGCCCCGCAACCACCCGCGTAACCGCCTCCTTCACTTCTTCCGAAGGTCCCACTGTCCGCACCAGAATGTGCGCCTCGGCCTTGTCCGGAACCACATTCGGCGCACGTCCTCCAGAAATCAACCCTATGTTCAGGGTCGCCGGCCCAATCTCCGGGTCCGCCGGCAGCGGCATCGCCAGCACATCATGCAGCGCCTCCACCAGCTTGTCGATCGCCGACTCGCCCAGCTCCGGATACGCGGAGTGCGCCATGCGCCCATGCGCCCGCAGCTCCACGCGCAGCGCGCCCTTGGTCGCCAACGCCAGCCGATTCTCGGTCGGCTCGCCGTTGATCAAAAACGTCGATCCCCGCGGATGCTTGTTCGCCTCCTTCGCGCCGGCAGAATCCCGCTCTTCACCGACCACGAACAGCAGGCCCACCTTCACCCCCGCATCGCGCAGCCGTTCCGCCGCCGCAACCTGGGCAGCGATGATTCCCTTGGCATCGCAGGTCCCCCGGCCATACAGATACTCATCGTCTTCCGTGCACGCGATAAACGGCGGCACCGTATCCATGTGCGTGGACAGCACCACATCCGGTGTTTCCCCCGTAGCGCCCGCATACACGTTGAAGCGCTCTCCCTGGCCCGCACCCGGCGTCACCGCGAGGTTCGGCTGTTGCACCGGCATCCGCTCCACCGCATACCGCGCATTCTCCAGAAACTCCGCCAGGAACGCGCCGGCCGCCCCCTCGTGGTACGAAATGGACTCAATATTGACGAGCTTCCGCGTCAGATCAATTGCATCGATAGGCATGTGTGCTTCCAGAATAACCGCACTCCCGCATCGCCCCGTAAACTGAGGCAGTGAGTTCCCACCCCTCGCACGTGCGCACCATCGACGATCTCCGGGGCCCCGCCGGCCGCCTCGAAGCGCTGCTCAACACCGGCAATGACGACGCCCACTTCTGCGCCCTCGTCTGCCATCCCCATCCGGCAGGCGGCGGAACCATGCATAACAAGGTCGTCTACCACGCCATGAAGGCCATCTCGTCTCTCGGCGTTCCCGTGCTGCGCATCAACTTCCGCGGCGTCGGTTTGAGCGAAGGCGAGCACGCCCACGGCCCCGGCGAGCGCGAGGACACCCGCGCCGCCCTCGACTGGCTCGAGCAAACCTTCGCGCGGCCCATCCTCTTCGCCGGCTTCTCCTTCGGCGCGCACGTCGGCCTCCACGCCTGCTGCGGAGACCCGCGCGTTCACGGCCTCATCGCCCTCGGCCTTCCCGTCAGCGCTGCCGGACGCAGCTATTCTTACGGCTTCCTGCAAAATTGCCCCCAGCCCAAGCTCTTTATCAGCGGCGACCACGACCAGTTCGCATCCGTCGAAGAACTGGAATCCGTATGGTCGCGTGTAGCCGAGCCCAAACGTACCCACATCATCCCCGGAGCCGAACACTTCTTCCAGGGCACGCCCGACTCGCCCGCACCCAAGCTCTCTGAAATGCAGCAGGAGATCCGAACCTGGCTCGCCGACACCTTCGCGCTCGGATCAGCGGCCTCAACCCTCTAATCCAACTCAGCAGAACCCTCCCGCAGCAGCCACTCCGTCATAATCCGATTCGTCTCCTGCGGAAACTCCTCAAACACCAGGTGCCCGCCGCCCGGAATCACCACCAGTTCCGCCCCAATCTCCTGCTGCAGCCTGCCCGCCGACTTCAGACTCACCACCCGGTCCCGATCGCCCCACACCAGCAGCGTCGGGGTCTTCGCCACTTCGGGCAGAACGGCTTCCAGCTTCTTCATCTCGGCAAACCAGCCCCGCACCATCGCGAGCACATGCGCCATCGTGCCTGGAACCTGCAACGCATCATGGTACGGCTTCAGGGTTCCAGGCTCCATGCGCCTCCTGTCCCCAAACATGCGCGCGAGCGCCACCCGCTGAATCCATCGCGGCATCCTGGGCGCAAGGTTTGCGATCCATCCGCCCAACGCAGTGCTGTAGAGCCGCACCATCCAGTCCGTCTTGCGACTGTACGGATTCGCCGGAGCAAGCAGGATCAGGCTCGTCACCCGCTCCGGAGCCAGCGCAGCCAGCATCAACGCGACCGAGCCTCCGTGGGACGTGGCAACCACATCGGCGCGATCAATCTGAAGCGCATCCATCGCCGCCAGCACCCGCCGCGCCGTCGGCTCCAGCCCAGCCGCAAGCCCGTGCACCCGCTCCGAATGGCCCATGCCCAGCAGGTCCGGCGCATACACCGTCCGGTGCTCCGCAAGCGCAGGGATGTTCCGCTCCCAGATGCCGTAGCCACCAATCAATCCGTGGATCAGCAGCAGCGGACTTCCCTGCCCGGCTCGGACATACACCGCACGAGCCCCGCCAATCTCAACCGACCCTGTCTTCGTGACGCTCTCCCGCACCCAAAGTCGACGCAATCCGCGCCACTACGGAATCTGCAGCGGCCGAATCCCGTCCATGACGAACAGCCCCGTCGGACGCCCCTCGGCCGTAGCCTGCCGCCGGAACGTGTACCGCAGAGCAAATCCCGCGGCGACATCCTGGTAGTTATTACGGTTCGTGCTGCGCACAAACCCGCCGGCATACCAGTGCTCGCGCAACCGATAGGAGAACTCGCCTCGCAGCGCGTACTCGAATCCCGTCGAAACCATCCGCGGAGAATAACCGCACGCGTAACTCGACCCAGCGCTGCCGCAGCTTGCAAAGCTACCCTGCAGCCCCGCATCCAGCGGGAAGAAAGCAGCCGCATCCTGCCGGAAGCTGCGTACGCCCGCACTAGCCTCCACGTCATAGTGGAAGTTGCCGTCGCCTCCGCCGCGTATCGTCACCGGCACCGCGCCTGCGAAGTAATACGCCGGGCTGAAGTAGCCGCCCTGCCCGTAGCTCAGTCCGTACTCGTTGTGCTGGTAGTGCATGCCTTCAATCAGCCCGCCCACAGCCAGCATCCCGCCATGGCTCCAGCCGCTCACCCGGAACTGGCCCTGGGCCGCGCCGCGCAAAAACGTATTGCTCTGCACATGGCGACCCGTCAGAACCCCGGCCTCGGCGCTCAGCCCTGCCACAGACCCTTGCGACCCGCCCTGCAGCCGAACCCCGCCGCCCGTCGCGATCACCCCACCCCAAATCGGGCCCGTGCTCGCCGACACCCCAGGATCCCGCAGCCCGGCATAGGAAAGCTGCGTATCCTTCACCGGCTGCCGTTCACCGTAGAGCACCAGGTGCTCACCCAGCGGCGTTAGCCGGACTCTCCCCGTCACGTTCCGCACCAGAAACTGATACGGCGTATATCCTGCCGCCACTCCGAGCCAGCGCGTAGCCGCCTGCAACTCACCGCCCAGTCCATTCGAAAACTGCTGCACCGGAACCACCATCGAGCTCGACGGCATCCTGCCCAGGTAAGGAAGCGTAAGCGGCGCAACTCCCGTACCCGCCAGCACGCCCGAGTTCAGAAACACCGGCTGCGCCACTGCAGTAAACCGCACCGTCCGCGCCAACACCACGGAAGCCTCAGCAGGCGTCTCGATATCCACCAGCCGATCCAGTCCAGCGGTTCCATTGCGGAAGCGGCCCGATCCCATCCCTCCGGCAAAGCCGCTGTACGACGCATCGATCGCTGCCAGCGCCTGCTGCGCCTGTTGCCGCGGAGTTAGCGCACCCATCGGAGGCTGTGCCGCCATCAACGCCGGAGGCACTGTCTGGGTCGCCACCTCAGGTTGCACCGGCGCCACAAACACTGGAGGCGGCGGTGGCGGTGGCGGCGCTGCAGCCGGAGCCACCGCAATCGGAGCCGGAACCGGCGTCGGAGCGGCTGCTGTCTCCGGAGCAGGCGCGGGCCGCGGGGCGCTTCTGCGCGTCGCAACTGCGGGCGGCGTCTTTGGCTGCGGATACTGCTGCGCTCCGGTGTCGGGCATACTCTTGGTCTCGCTCGGCTTCACCGCAGGCTGTGTCACCAGCGGCGCACCAGTCTTCGCTTGCTCTGCCTGCGGCCGGCTCTGTGCCCGACGCGCAGCGTCCTGCGCTCTGCGCACCCGCTCCGCCTCGGCCGCTGCCGCATTGGGGTCAGACGCCAGAGATGCAGGCCTCCTCGTATTCGGCACGTACCGCGCGGTCGGCAGAACGTCAGTCATTTCCGTTGGCTGTTGCACCGGTGGCGCGGCGTTGTTGCCCAGTTGCACCGGCACCTCCGCGCGCCCGTTCGCGGACGTGAGATTCGGAGCCGGCATCGGCCGCGAAGGCGCAATGTACGGAGTGAACGGCGCATACCCTGCCGCCTGAGCAGCCGACTGCACCGGCGACGCCTGTGCCACACTCTGCGTCGCAGCCGTGCCCGCCGCTGAAGCCGGAGCCGGAGTCGGACGCCCCGCCGGCAACGGAGCCGGAGCCATCGGAGCCGCAGCTACCGCGGCATGAACCTCCGTCCCCGCAGGAGCCAGCAAAGCCGCCAGCCGCTGTCCACTCCCCGAGGCCGTCGACCCCGACGGCAGCGCCGCCCGGTTATCCCGCGTCTCCGGTGGCATCGCCTTCAGCGATTGCTCATAGTACTGCTGCGCTCGCTTCGTATCGCCACGCGCCTGCTCGTAGCGTCCCTTCAGCAGCAAAATCTGCGGGTCTGCCGGATACTTGGCCAGCGCATAACCCAGCCACGCATCGGCGCTGTGATCGTCGTGCGCCGCCATGGCTGCCGCAATCGCCGCCTGATAATCCGCAGTGCTCGCCGATTCCATTTTCTGCGCCTTGAAGATCGCGTCCGCCCGCTGCGCATCGCCCGCCCGCAGGAACCCCGGAGCCAGCGCCCGCTGCACCTCGGCATTCTCGGCAAACTCCTCCGACGCCGCGTTCAGGATCGCCAGCGCATGCGTCGTGCCGCCCGCATCCGATGCCTTCGCCGCCTGCCTCAGCGCCCAGTCCGCCCAGATCGTCTGCACGCTCTTGCGCTCGAACTCGTTCAGGTCCGCTCGCTCGCCCAACGCCATCAGTTGCTGGTACAGCGCATTGTCGTTCCCGCTCGTGTAGAGCAGCCACGCATTCTCAATCGCCGCATCGGCCGGGGCCGTGGCCGACTGCAACTCGATCGTTGCCGCCGGTCGCGCCGCCAACTGCACCTGATCCGACCGTCCGGTCACGGCATACGCCGCCCGCATCGTCTCCACATACGCCGGATCCCGCTCCAGTTGCGCTCGCGCGGCCTCAGGAATCAGCCCTGCCTGCTCAATCGCCTCACGGTCGTGGCCGGTCAAATGCAGCGCCGTCAGCAATCCCACCCACGCCTCCGCGCGGTCCGGCTGCTCCCGCAGCACCTGCTGGTACAGCGGATACGCAAGCTGCGGCTGTCCGGTGTCGATATCCACCGCCGCCAGCTCCAGCACAATCGCCGTATGCGTCCGATCCCCCGCCCGCGCGGGCTGCGCGCCTGCCTTTTGCAGCAGGTCCTGCGCCATGTCGAACCGCTTCTCCGTCCGGTACACCTCGGCCAACGCCACCGCAAAGCCCGGCTGTCGCGCTGCCTGTTCGCGAACCGGTGCCGGCATGCGTTCGGAGGCTGCCAGCGCTGCATCATTCTGCCCCAGCACGTGCTCTGCCTGAATCAGTCCCTGCCACGCGGCAATGTTGCTCGCGTCGGCCGTCGTCAGTTGCCGATACATCTCCGCCGCGCGCTGCGGCTCGTTGCGCGCCAGCAAGACACCTGCAAGCTGCGTCTGGATCCTCCGCCGCGCCGCATCATCGGAAGCCACCCGCAGCGCCGTATCCAGCGACCCCTGCGCGTCGCCCCCGCGTCCCACCGCCATCTGCGCCGTCGCCAGCGTCTGCAGGTAGGCAGGATCGGCATGCAGCGCCGTATGTACCTGCTCCGGCATGCGCTCGTCCGCCGACACCGCCGCCGTCTCATTTCCCGCCGCCGAAACCGCAAACACCAGCCCGCGCCACGCTCGTTCCGTCCCCGGCTGTGCGGCGATCGCCTGCTGGAAAAGCGGAATCGCGCCCGCCGCATCGTTGCGCGCCAGCAGAGTCTCGCCTAGCCCGGCCAGCGCCTCGGCGCTCGTGTGCTGCAGCTCCAGCGCCGCTCGGAACCGTTTCTCGGCCGTCGCGGTGTCGCCCGCGGCCAGGGCCCGGTCGCCCTCGCTCAGAACAAACCGGAAGCGCGCCGTCTCCAGCGCATCGCTCACCGCTTGGTCTCGAGGCCGCTTCTGCTTCGCCCGCTCCAGAAAGCCAATCGCGGCGGTGTAGTTCTCCTGCTGCATCCGGACGTATCCCATCCCCGCCAGCGCGCTGGCATCGTTCGGCTGCCGCTTCAGAATCGCCCGAAAGCCCGCTTCGGCCTCCGCCGTCCG
>JAICMT010000132.1 GCA_025929125.1 Acidobacteriaceae bacterium
GTTCGCCTCTACGATGCGAAAGGTGTTGGTTGCGGCAATCGGACCCTGGGGAATAGTCGCCTGCACAGGATTGCTTGCGAGCGGGACATTATCGATAGCGGACAAGGTCGCGGCCATTGCAGGCGAGTAACCAGCTGCGGCGGGGGCGTGCTGATACTCTGCGCGTGCAAACAGGCTGAAGCGACCGTACTCGGCGCTGCCGCTCACACCATCGACTGAGTTAAAGCCCGGCTGATAGGGACGGCCGTAGTCATATGCGATGGACTGCCCCAAGTGGAAGCTATCGCGCAGCGTCTGCCCGGAGATACCCTGCAGCCGGACATACGCACTTTCGCATGCATACGACGGCTGATCGGAGTTGTAGTCCCCGGCTGCGAAGTCCTGCTGCAAAGCTTCAAAGAGTCTGCGGGCCGTTTGATCCTGTGCTATATCGCCTTCTGCATCGATGACATCGAGCATGTTCGCGATGCTGCGGCGGGTCCAGGGGCGTAGGCCGAGGAAACCGGTCTGAAGGTACCCCAGACCGTGCAGGCGGTCGAGCGCCGGATAAACCCAGCTATCGAGCGGCACGTAGACGTCGGCGGGACGGGATGCTCCGGGACCGGTAACGCATTGGACGGACGCATCGGCAGGCAAAACCGGTAACAGCAGGGCAGATACAGTTGCAGCTGCCAGGATGAGAAAGGGTTTCCGCAACGGCCGGCGCGCAGCCCTGGAGTCGTTGGAACCTGGAGTCTTCCGGTGGGTCACTTCGCCCAGTCTACATGAGGCCACCGTGCCTTCGCGGAGCTTCGCGGCGACGCACACGTCGAATGCAGCACAAGTAGAATTCCGCCATGAACATCGAACGGATCCAGGCTGCTCTGCGCGACGCGGGGATCGACTCATGGCTGTTTTACGATCACCACGGCCGCGACCCTCTGGCCTATCGGATTCTCGGTCTCGATGCAGACGCGCATGTAACTCGACGCTGGTTCTATAGAGTGCCTGCATCGGGCGAGCCGCAGAAGCTGGTGCACCGAATTGAGTCCATGCGGCTGGATGCCCTGCCCGGGTCCAAGAAGGAGTATTCGACGTGGCAAGAGCTGGATGGCAGCCTCGCCGCCCTGCTCGAAGGCGCGAAAACGATTGCCATGCAGTACTCGCCACATAACGCCATCCCAGCTGTGGGCATGGTGGATGCGGGCACGGTAGAGGCGGTACGCAGACTGGGCAAAGAGGTGGTCAGCTCCGCCGACCTGGTGAGCCAGTTTGAGGCAGTGCTGAGTGCGACGCAGATCGACTCCCACTTTGTTGCGCAGAGGAAGGTCGACGCTGTTCTGGCGGCAGCGTGGCAGGAGCTGGGCGCTCGGGTGCGGGGCAACGGCACGGATGAGTTCGCCATGGTGAAGTTTATCTCCGAGGCCTTCCGGCGGGAGGGCCTTGTATGGGAGCATGGGCCAAATGTGAGCTGCGGTCCGAATTCCGCGGACTCCCATTACGAGCCGACTGCCGGTAGCTCCCGCCGTATCCGCAGCGGTGATTTTGTATTGATCGACCTGTGGGCGAAGCTGCCGGATCCGGGAGCCGTGTACTACGACATCACCTGGACCGGCGTTGTGGACCGTGAACCGACGGATCGGGAGCGCACCATTTTCGACACGGTCCGGGCGGCCCGCGATGCGGCGATCGCGCGAGTGCAGCACGCCTTCGCCGCGGGAGAGCCAATCCGGGGCTGCGACGCAGATGATGCGGCGCGCGAGGTAATCCGTGCCGCCGGCTATGCGGAGTGGTTCACGCACCGCACAGGACACAACATCGGAGTCGAGATCCACGGAGCAGGCGCGCACCTGGATAACTTGGAGACACATGACGTGCGCCGAATTCTGCCGCACACCTGCTTCTCAGTCGAGCCGGGCATCTACTTTGCGGGAGAGTTTGGAGTCCGCAGCGAGGTGAACATGATCACGTGGTCCGGGCGCGCCGAAGTCACCGGGCGGCCGCAATCGGAGTTGGTCCGTATCTAGCAGCGGACATGCTCCGGAAGCGGGCTCCAGGGGCTGGTGCACACCCACTGATATTATGGAGCGAGATGGCAGCCAAGATCGATTACCCATTAGCGCCCGGCGATAAGGGCCTCGCAACCGCGGCTACCCCGCGAATTTCTCCGGCACTCACGCTGCTGACCGGCTGGCTGATTCCAGGTGCCGGACATCTGCTGCTGGGCAAATGGATTCGCGGCTTGCTGCTGATGGCTGCGATTGGCGGCATGTTTTTTGTGGGCATCGCATTGCAAGGCAAGGTTTATACGCCGAATACCGGGGAGCCGCTGGATATGCTCGGCTTCGCTGGTGATTTGGGGTCGGGGCTGCTGTACCTGCTGGCAAGAATGATCGGCTGGGGACAGGCGCCGGTGCTGACAGCGGTGGCCGACTATGGGTCGAAGTTCATCGTGGTGGCCGGACTATTGAATATTGTTGCGGCGGTGGATGCTCACTCGTTAGCGTCCGGAAGGAAGCAATCTTGACCATCTCTCATTTTGGAGCCGTCCTGCTCTTTTCGCTGTTCACATCGGTGGTGTTTGGAATCACCCAGCGCTCCGAGCCGCGCATGATGATCCGCTTCGGCGCGTTCTGCTTTGTGCTGTTCGTGTGCGGGACCATCCTGGCAAGCTGGGGGATGTGGGCAATTAAGCACTGACTCGCGAACACCGCAGCAGCCGCTGCGGTGTCTCACTCTTTCCCTAAAAAAATTGGGGGTCTCAGGCCTGCGCGTTGGCTGGTTCTGCGCCGTCGGACGGCTTGGCCGCGACGGGAGTGGCGGCCGGTTTCTTCGGAGCGGCCTCCATTGCCTTACGGGATGGCGCGAGGATGGCGTGCAGCGTGGTGCCTTCCATGCGCGGCATGAACTCCACCGTACCCGCATCGCCGATGTCCATGATCAGCCGGTTAATGATTTTGTATCCGAGATCTCGGTGCGCCATTTGGCGGCCTTTGAAGCGAAGCGAGGCTTTGACCTTGTCGCCTTCGCCGAGGAAGCGAACGGCCTGGTTCTTCTTGGTCTGATAGTCGTGCTCGTCCACCGTGACCGAGAACTTCACTTCCTTAATGACGATGACCTTCTGCTTCTTCCGGGCGGCGCGCTCACTCTTGTCTTTCTCGTAGAGGAACTTGCCGTAATCCTGAATGCGGCAGACAGGCGGAACCGCATTGGGTGAAATCTCCACCAGGTCGAGCGAACGCTCGCGGGCCATCTTCAGAGCATCGAAAGGAGGCATAATCCCAAGCTGTTCACCGTTCTCGTCGATGACGCGGATCTCGCGGGCGCGAATCCGTTCATTGGTTCGGATGAAAGACTTGGCGGAACGTTTATCGATTGGCGGAATGGGGTACCTCCACAGCGTGCCCTTGCGGGGCCGCCATGCCTTTGCTGAATTGGATGCGCAGAGCCGTCTTCGGCGCTGCGGGATGCCAGAAGTATAGCATCGGCGTCAGTTAGCAGAGCTGCCGAAGTTGCTAGCGGGCCGCCAGAGCGGATTTCTGCTGATACTCGGAATAAGGGCCTTTGAAATCTTCGATGTGGAAATGATTCGGGCCGCCGGAGAAATGCCAGATTCGGGTGGCGACCTCCTCGATCAGATCAAGGTCGTGGGTCACCAGCAACACGGTTCCCTCATACTTCTGGAGCGCGGTATTGAGGGCGTTGATAGCTTCGAGATCCAAGTGGTTGCTGGGCTCGTCGAGCACAAGGACGTTGGGCTTCTGCAGCATGAGCTTACAGAAGAGGAGGCGCGCGGCCTCGCCGCCCGAGAGTGCATCGGTGATCTTCAGGCCTTCCTCGCCGCGGAAGAGCATCCGGCCAAGGATGCCGCGAATGTCTTCCGTGCTCGCCTCTGGATCGAATTGATGCAGCCACTCGTTGACGGTGATGCCGGGCTGAATGGAAGCGCGGAAGTCCTGGGCGAAGTAGCCGATCTGGGCTTCGTGCCCCCACTTGACGGTGCCCGAGTCGATGGAGACGTCCTTCTCGTCGACACCGGAGGCGTTCGCCAGCAGCGCTTTGAGAAGCGTGGTCTTGCCCTGCCCGTTGCGCCCCATCAGCACGATCTTATCGCCGCGAGTGCACGCAGCGGAGAAGCCGTCGATCACCTGCAGCGGCGTGCCGTCCTTCTGCTCGTAGGCTTTGCGGATATTGTCGAACTCAAGCACGTGCTTGCCAGAGGGGCGCGCCTGCTCAAAGCGGATGTAAGGTCGCTGAATGTTCGACCGGGCAAGCTCGGTGGTGGCAAGCCGCTCCACTTCCTTTTTGCGCGAGTTGACCTGACTAGACCGGGTACCTGCCGAGAAGCGCGCGATGAACTCATTCAGCTGCGCGATCTTCTTCTCGCGCTGCTCATTCTGCGCTTCAATGCGGGTGCGGATGGCGGTCTTCTGCTCGACCATGTCGTCGTAGCCGCCGTTGTAGAGAATGATGGTCTCGTAATCGATGTCCGCTATGTGGGTGCAGACGGAGTTCAGAAAATGACGGTCGTGCGAGATGGTGATCAGCGTCCCGTTGTAACGGACGAGGAACTCCTGCAGCCAGAGGATGGACTCGAGATCCAGATAGTTCGTCGGCTCGTCCAACAGCAGCGCCTGGGGCTCGCCAAAGAGAGCCTGTGCGAGCAGCACGCGCACCTTCTGGCCGCCCTGAAGCTCGGACATCTGCCGCTCGTGGAGTTCGTCGGGAATATCGAGGCCCTGCAGCAGGATGGCCGCGTTGGCCTCGCCCTCGTAGCCGTCTTCCTCGCCGACGATGCCTTCGAGCTCGCCCAGGCGGGAGCCGTCTTCGTCGGTCATCTCGGGTTTGTTGTATATGATCTCCCGTTCTTCGAGCGCCTCCCACAGCCGCCTGTTGCCCATGATGACGGTATCGATGACGCGATACTGATCAAAAGCGTACTGGTTCTGCGAGAGCACTCCGACCTTCCGCGGACGGACAACAGTTCCCTTCTGCGCATCCATCTCGCCGGAGAGGATCTTCATGAAGGTCGACTTGCCGGCTCCGTTGGGACCGGTAAGACCGTAGCGGCGGCCGCTGGTGAAAGTGACGGAAACATCCTCAAAGAGGAGCTTCTGGCCGTAGCGCATCGTGACGTTGGAGACAGATATCATGGCAAATCCTTGTGTCTGCTGAAGCGGTCGGCGAGCCGGAGCGCACGACCCGGCAGGGGATGCACCCATCGCGCTGTATTTCGCGCCCAAGCTGCCCGGCGGGCCAATCAGGCGTTTGAATTGCTAGCTGGTCGTTGTGCTTTCCGTGCGAATGTCCTGGGGAGAGGAGCGGCTGCTTCTCGATCCACTTGTTCAAGTATACGGGATGTAAACGATGGTTTGGAAAGCGCTCATCAAGTGACAGCGCCTGCGTGAGAGACCCGACGCAGAACGGCTCCGCCCTACACGATGCGAACCCTGCTTTGGGCATTCTCGCGTAATAGGCCGCTGGTTGGCGTGCCTGGCGGAGCTGGAGTTCTGAAGCCTGTCGTGACGGTCCGCGCGCAGAACGCGGAAGCGCCGGCTATCGTGCCCGGCGCGCCGATCCGGAGCCGCTGCGCCCGA
>JAICMT010000125.1 GCA_025929125.1 Acidobacteriaceae bacterium
CGATAAAGCAGGCCGAATGAGAGGACACCTATGAATAGAAGGAATCTGCTGCAATATCTTGGGCTGTTGGGTGTGGGACAGATAGCCGCGTTTCCCGCTGCCACTGCTTCAGCGGCTGCCGTAGAAAGTTCAGTGCAGAAGGGCATCGTGCTTTATTGCGATCTTGCAATCGATCCAGCCCGCGAACAGGAGATGCTCGATCATTACCACAACGACTTCAAGCCTGCTGCGGAGAAGTTCCCCGGATACATCGATCTGAAAATGGTGAAGATCCGGAAAGTAATGCAGGGCGGACCCGCCCCGGAAAATGGCGTCAACTACAGATTTCAATTGGCTTTCCAAAGCGAAGAAGCGCGTCAGAAGTGGATTTCTTCCCCGATCCATAAGCGCCTTTGGCCGACGATTGACCGTACCGTTTTGAACCGGAATTACCTGGTTCTTCTGACCGATATTATGTAGACCGCCCGCAAGGGACGAATCGAGGAGAAAGTATGCGTACGACTGTGATCCTGTGTGCGGCCGCCCTGGCCATGTCGGTGGGATGCAAACAGAGCAGCCAACCGCCGGCGGAGAATCCCGCGCCGACTGCAACTGCGCCGTCCAACATGAGCATCGAGCGGCTCGATCCCGCGCTCGATAAGCTGATCGCCCCAGGAACCAAAATTGATAAAGTGGCGAGCGGCTTCGTGTTTACCGAAGGCCCCATGTGGCGCGAGGGGCGGCTCTGGTTTTCCGACCTTGTGGGGAACAAGATGTATGCTGTCTCGCCGGATGGCAAGGTGGAACTGCTGATCGACAACGCGGGCGGGCTGAAGAATGTGCCCCAGACGGGCTACCATGGCTCGAACGCAATGGTGACGGCAAAGGACGGCAGCGTCCTGATGTGCCAGCACGGCCTGCGACGCATTGCCCGGCTGGATGACAAGCTGCACCAGACGGTGTTCCTCGATAAGTGGCAGGGCAAGCGATTCAACAGCCCCAATGACCTCGTCTATGCTCCGGACGGATCGCTGTGGATCACTGACCCGCCGTTCGGCCTGGATAAGCAGGACAGCGATCCGGCAAAAGAGATTCCCTTCAATGGGGTGTATCGCTACGCAAATGGCAAGCTCACGGCTGTCATCAAAGACCTTGCCAAGCCAAACGGCATCGGTTTCTCTCCCGACGGAAAGACGCTGTACATCTCGAACTCGGGACCCAAGATGTACGTCAACAAATACGATGTTAAGGCGGATGGGACGGTGGGGCCGCCCAGCGTATTGATCTCCTATCCCGACCAGCCAAGCAACGAGGTGCCGGACGGATTGAAGATCGATGCGGCAGGAAATGTGTGGACCACCGGGCCGGGCGGCATTCGCGTCATCACTCCGCAGGGAAAAGTGCTCGGCCAGATCAAGCTACCTGAAGTCGCGGCAAATCTTGCCTGGGCGAACGATGGACACACGCTGTACATCACTGGATCCACCAGCATCTACCGGCTCAGCGTCGCTTCCCCGGGACAGATGCCGCTGTACACCAAGGAGTAAGGCAGCCAGAGCATAAAGACGGCAGCACCGCAGGAGTCCTGAAGAGGAGTCGGCGGTGCTGCCGTTTTGTTTCCGTCATCGCCTGATAGCGAACGGACAAGCCAGTGAACTTTCTTTTTCTCCTGTTCGGAGTGCCTAAGCTTTCGGAGCCGGATTGGAAATCAAGAGGAGGGTGACCGAGTCCTCGGTGCTGCGCTTGTGGAGTGTGCCGCGCGGTAGAATCAGCATGTCGCCCTTGCCCAGCAACAGTGACTTGCTTCCCTCGGAGCCGGTTGCGTGCCATTCGCCGGAACCCATCTGCTTCACACCCTTGGGTGTGCCGCCCACTTCGTAAAGCGTTGATCCGTCGACAATGTGAACCACATGATCCCGGCCTTCGTGCCATTCAAATTCAGGAGCGCTCTTGTGCTTCTCGGTTGTGAGCATAATCTGCAACGGGATCGATCGTGAGTCGTAGAGGTGGTTGTCCCCGGGATTCTGGTCAAGCGCCTTCATGTCCGTTTCCAGGTCGCCGGATTTGATCAGTTTGAAAGGCTGTGCGGCTGCAGCCACCTGTTCGCCCGTGAGTCCCGCCGCCTGGGCCATTGCGGAGAGGGAATCTGCAAGGGTAAAACCGGCCGCCGCGGCTACAGGAGCCGTGCGGAGGAAGTTGCGGCGAGACGTTGACTTTGCCATGCACGAAAGTGAACCACAATCGGCAGCGTGCTGCCAAGCGCAGACCAGGAATGTCGAAATTGGCCAATAACTTAGAAACGGGACGGAACCGAGCTGACGGCTCCGGCCGGCCCGTGCGCGGGAAGCGGGATTGAACATCGTATACTTAACTTATGTCGATTGTGAAAAATGTTGCGGCCATCGCCAAGGGGATGAGCGTCACCTTTGGCGAGATGTTCAAGCCGACGGAGGTAGAAAACTACCCCGACGGGCCCGGCCCGCTGCGTGGGGCAAAGTTCCAGGAGCGCTTCCGTGGCAAGCACCAGTTGCAGCGGGATGAGAACGGGCTGGAAAAATGTGTTGCCTGCTTCCTGTGCGCCGCTGCGTGCCCCTCCAACTGTATTTATATCGAGGCCGCGGAGAATACCGACGAAGTTCGCATTTCATCCTCCGAGCGATACGCGAAGGTCTACAACATCGACTACAACCGCTGCATCTTCTGCGGCTACTGTGTCGAGGCTTGCCCGACTGACGCCATTACCCATGGACATGGATTCGAGCTCGCGTCCTTGAACGCCACGACACTGGTCATGCGCAAGGAAGACATGCTTGTGCCTCCTCCGGCTTCGACGGACGCCATTGCTGCGCCCAAAGCTGAGGCGAACGCACTCGCATAGCGGTAGCCGGCAACGGCAACTCAATCCTTCCCACCCTGGCTCGTCGGCGAAACGGAGCATCATGAAGCAGATTCAGGAACATCCGATACGGACTCTGATGAAGAGCCGGATCGCAATCCTTGATGGAGCGATGGGCACAACCATTCGCACCTACGGCATGAAAGAGGCGGACATTCGTGGCGAGCGCTTCAAAAACTCGAGCAAAGATCTGCTGAATAACGGCGACCTGTTTTCGCTTACGCAGCCGGAGATGATCGGAGATATCCATCGCCGTTTCCTGGAGGCGGGCGCAGACATCATCGAGACCAACACCTTTGGTGCCACCAGCATCACGCAGAGCGAATTTTTCGTAGAAGATCCTCGTGAGCGTGGCGGGCGCAAGGACCCCGAGTTTTATCAGAAGGTGATCGAAGACAAGTTTCTGAACGATCTCGCATGGGAGATTAATGAGCAATCGGCACGTCAGTGCCGTGCGTGGGCCGACCGGATCGGCAACGCTACAGGACGGCAGCGCTTTGTCGCAGGGGCTATTGGGCCCCTTACCGTGTCGCTCTCGAACTCACCCGATGCCGATGATCCCGGTTTTCGCGTGGTCACCTTCGATCAGGTGCTTCAGGCGTACAAGCATGAAGTTCGAGCACTGATTGCGGGTGGCGTCGATACGCTGCTGGTGGAGACGATCTTTGACTCACTTAACGCCAAGGCAGCGCTGGTGGCGATCCGCGAGGTGTTCGACGAGGACGGCAAAGAGCTTCCCATTATGATCTCTGCCGCTGTGGGCCGGGGCGGCGAAACCCTTATTTCCGCGCAAACCACGGAGGCATTCTGGAATGCGGTGAAGCACGTAAAGCCGCTTTCGGTGGGGCTCAACTGCTCGCTTGGACCGGACCTGATGTACCCCTTTCTGGAGAACCTGTCCGAGAAAGCCGATGTCGCCATCTCCTGCTATCCAAATGCGGGGCTGCCCAATCCACTGTCGCCGACAGGTTTTGATCTTGGGCCGGAAGACATGGCTCGTTATCTCAGCAGCTTTGCGCGCGGCGGCCTCATCAATATCGCCGGCGGATGTTGTGGCAACACGCCGGAGCACATCGCGGCAATCGCAGATGCGCTGAAGGATGCGGAGCCGCGCAGCCTGGACCGGATCGAGGCTGCAGCGTGAGCACTAACGATTCACAGTTCAAGCCGCTGCGGCTCTCGGGATCGCAGCCGTTCACGCAGCAGCAGGGCGTTTTCATCCTGATCGGCGAGCGAACGAATGTGGCCGGATCACCAAAGTTCGCCAAGCTGGTGAAGCAAGGCAACTACGAGGAGGCGGTCAGCGTCGCCCGGCAGCAGGTAGAGAACGGCGCAAACGTTCTCGACATCTGCATGGACGAGGGCATGATCGACGGCGTAGCCGCCATGAGCCGCTTTCTGCTGCTGCTTGCTAGTGAGCCTGAAGTGGCGAAAGCTCCGTTCATGGTGGACTCCTCAAAGTGGGAGGTCATTGAAGCGGGCCTCAAGTGCCTCCAAGGCAAGGGAATTGTGAACTCCATCTCGCTCAAGGAAGGCGAGGACAAGTTCCGGCAAAACGCTGCTACCGTGCTCAAGTACGGCGCTGCCGTCGTTGTCATGGCCTTTGATGAGCAAGGTCAGGCCGCGACCTACGAGGACAAAATCCGCATCTGCGAACGCGCCTACCGGATGCTTGTCGAGGAGGTGGGGTTCCCGGCCGAGGACATCATCTTCGATCCGAATATCCTCACGGTCGCGACCGGCATGGAGGAGCACAACAATTACGCGCTCGACTTTATCAACGCGACTCGCTGGATCAAGCAGAATCTGCCCCACGCCAAGGTCTCCGGCGGTGTGTCGAATATCTCCTTTAGCTTCCGCGGCAATAATAAAGTGCGCGAAGCAATGCACTCCGCGTTCCTCTATCACGCCATCGGTGCCGGGATGGACATGGGAATCGTCAACGCCGGCATGCTTGAGGTGTATGAGGAGATCGATCCGGAACTGAAGGTGCTGGTCGAGGACGTCCTGCTGAATCGCAGGCCGGACGCAACCGAGCGGCTGGTCGACTTTGGCGAAACCCTGAAAGGTCTCGCGACCGGTACCGTCGAGAAAAAGGAAGAAGAGTGGCGCAAGGGCACGGTTGAGGAGCGGCTGACGCACGCCCTGGTGAAGGGAATCGACGCGTTTATTGAGCAGGACGCCGAGGAGGCCCGGGTGAAGTTCGGCCGGCCGCTGCAGGTGATCGAAGGCCCGTTGATGGACGGCATGGGTGTAGTTGGCGACCTGTTTGGCGCTGGGAAGATGTTCCTTCCACAGGTGGTCAAATCGGCGCGCGTGATGAAGAAAGCAGTCGCTCACCTGACGCCCTATATGGAAGCGGAGAAGGCAGAGAAAATCGCGGCCGGCGAAGTGGTGCGGACGCAGGGAAAGATTCTGCTGGCAACGGTCAAGGGCGACGTACATGACATCGGCAAAAACATCGTGGGCGTGGTGCTGGCCTGCAACAATTACGACGTGATCGACCTTGGCGTGATGGTTCCGTCGGAGAAGATTCTCGAGCGGGCAAAGGCGGAGAAGGCCGACATTATCGGGCTCAGCGGGCTCATCACTCCCTCATTGGACGAGATGGTGCATGTAGCCCGCGAGATGGAGCGGCAGCAGTTCAAGGTTCCTCTATTGATTGGCGGCGCGACCACCAGCCGTGCGCACACCGCGGTCAAAATCGCTCCCAACTACAGCGAGCCGGTGGTCCATGTGCTGGATGCCAGCCGCGCTGTGCCGGTCGCCAGCAGCCTATTGAGCGACGAAGGCCGCG
>JAICMT010000206.1 GCA_025929125.1 Acidobacteriaceae bacterium
AGAACGCTGGTCCTACCGGTGATCATGCGTGAAAGAGCGAGACGGACCCGATGCTCGGTCTCGGTATCGACAGAGCTGGTGGCTTCGTCAAGAATTAAAATCTCCGGGGCATGGGCGAGTGCCCTTGCGAAGCTGATGAGCTGTTTCTGACCTGTCGAGAGAGTGGCTCCGCGCTCGCGCACGGGCTCGTTGAAAGCCGCGGGCAGATTGCGGATGAAGTCCGCTATATTGACCTCTTCGGCGGCGCGCTCCAGGGCATCGTCGGTGACCCATGCCGACCCGAGCCGAATATTGTCCGCGATGCTCCCGGTAAAGAGGAATGGATCCTGCAGCACGACTCCGAAGCGCCGTCGCAGCTGATTCAGGTCGTGGTTTCGGACGTCCACGCCGTCAATGAGGACTTGACCATGCTGAATGTCATAGAAGCGCATCATCAGGGAGATGATGGTGGTTTTGCCTGCCCCGGTGTGGCCTACGATTGCGGCGGTTTCGTTGGAACGAATTCTGAAGGAAACGCCGCGCAGAATCCACTCCACGTCGGCCAGCGCTCCGCTGGTGAGAGCGTGCACCGAGTCGATTGCTGAGCTTTCGGTCGCGCTGCGCAAATATGCATTCTGCGAATCCGTCAGCCGTTGGTAAGTGAACCAGACGTTCCGGAACTCAATTGTTCCGGAGTGGACGGCTTCGATTGGGTCGGGCGGAGAGAAAATCTCGGCTTGCTCGTCGAGCAACTTGAATACGCGCTCGCTGGCTGCCATTGCCGCCTGCAGGATGTTGTACTTTTCGCTGAGATCCTGGATGGGGCGAAAGAAACGTTGAGCGTACTGGATGAACCCGATCAGTACGCCGATGGTTACAGTGCCAAACAATCCCGGGACGTGGGATGTGTTTACGGCGTGTTGAAGGAAGCTGACGTTCCTCAGGACCGCGTTTCCGCCGAGCCACAGAACCAGTGCAATGGCGGTCGAGCTGAGAAACTCAACCACCGGGTAATACCATGCATAGGCGAAGATGGCGTCGTCCCAGGCCTTTTTGTTTTCTGCGTTGACCGAAGCGAAGTCACGGAAGGCCCGGCGCTCGCGATTAAACAGCTGCACGATCGCCATGCCAGAGACATATTCTTGCGTGAAGGAGTTGATTTTCGCAGTTGCGGCGCGCTGGCGGCGGTAGCTGTCGCGGACATGGGCGCGGAAGATGCGTGTGACAAACAGGATTGCCGGGATGACCGCGAGAGTGAGGATCGCAAGCGGCCAGCTCTTCCAAAGCATGATGCAGACGATGAAGCTGAGGGTGAAGACATCCTCGAAGATCGCCAGCACACCAGAGGTAAACATTTCGTTCAGGGCGTCTACGTCGGAGGTCAGGCGGGTAACCAGGCGGCCGACGGGATGGTGATCGTAGAAGGCCGGAGACATGCGCTGAAGATGCCGGAAGATCTGGCTCCGCAAATCAAACATGACCTTCTGGCCGGTCCATTGCATGAGGTATGTCTGGAGCAGTTCTAGGAAAAAGGTAAAGAGCAGGGCACCAAGGTAGAGCAAGGCGATCAGCGTGACTCCGCGCATTGGCGGCACACCGGCAAGGTGAAGATGTCGCACCACCCACGGAGCATGGGCAGGCGGCGCGTCGCCGGACATAAAGGTATCAACCGCGACCATCACCAGAAGGGGGCCGGCGGAGTCCGCTGCCGACTTGGCAATAGTCGCCACAGCCGACACCACCACCTGGAGTTTATAGGGTTGAAGATAGGTGAGCAGACGGCGCATCAGCCGGCTGTCATATGCCTTCCCGGCGTCGTCGTCCACCATTTTCTGGGTGGCCTTCGCCTGCTGGGCTTTCCCGTCGGATTTATTCTCGTCGGCCATCCGGATCCATATTGATTTTAGACGGTTGCGGTAGGCTCCGGATTCGCACGCTATCGGACATCTGGGGCGGTCCCGGATGCGTGTTGTGCCGGTACGAGGGAAGACACCGCGGCGAGAATGGGTCCCTGGCCCCTGCTCTGCAGGAACACGACAACGCGAGCGTCGCCCGATACGAGGTCCTTCGGGATCGTGAGGGAAAAGCCGCTTTGAGGGTTGCGCTGATGCAGGGAAACCCGGTCCATGGTGCGAACCACCGAGACATGGCGCAGGGTCTGCCCCCCATTCTCACCACGTAGCACCTGGGTGGTGGCCATCGGCTGCACCAAGGCAGCAAACAGCTCGGCGCCTGCCGGTATCCCCTGCGGCAATCGAATCTGGCCGGTGATCCGCGCGTCCTGGACCAGCAGCGCCTGTATCGAAACCGACACCTTGGGTACGAGTGCCGCATGGGCAATTGCCTGCAGGGCGTGTGCTTTGTCTACGCCAACAAACTGGGACACGCCATCCACCACCATTTGCGGGGTAAAGTTGCTGTCGAGATGGAATCCTCGCGTATAGGCGCTTTGCCGTTCGGAGATTTCATGCGATGAGAAGCGGTCATGCCAGCCAAGACCGTCCCAGTAATCAACATGCTCCTCCAATGCGATTATTTCGGCGCTGGCAACCGGCTGTTCTTGCTGCAAGCGGGCCAGCAGCGCATCGGCGGGTGGGCAACTGGAACAGCCCTCCGAGGTGAACAACTCAACTAAGACTGGGGAACGGGTAGCCGGGGGACTCTGAATGCGCTCTGCGGCACGAGCACGGACGATCCGATGCAGGGCAAGGCCGCCCGCCAGCAGGAGAGCCAGCAGCAGCACGGACGGAAGCAGTATCCGAGTCCGGTGAGTGCGCAGGAAGAGCATTTGCTTTGGATGTTGGCGGCGCACAATAAGAATCAGAGAATTGCATGAAAGAATCGGAAAGATGAACGACTGCCTCGGCGTATATGTCTCGGTTCCGTTTTGCCGGGCGAAGTGCACGTACTGCAACTTCGCCTCCGGTGTATTCGCCGCGGAGCGCATGGACGGGTATGTAGCTCGTCTGGGTGGCGAGATTGCCTCAGTGCAGCCGCGGGCTCAGGCGCTCCGGGCCGAGTTGCCCCGCACGGTGGATACGATCTATCTGGGCGGAGGAACGCCGAGCTTGCTGGCCGCGACTCAGGTGCAAAGTCTGTTTGGTGCACTTCGGAGCGAATTTGAGATTGCGGCCGATGCCGAAATTACACTGGAGTGCGCGCCTGGGCAACTGGAGGATGAGACACTGCATGCGCTGCTGAGATCTGGCATGAACCGCGTGAGCTTCGGTGTGCAGTCTTTTGTGGATTCGGAGTCGCAGGCAGTTGGACGGCTTCACACTCGGGAGGCGTGTCTACGGGAGATCGCTCGATTGCGCAGCTATGGCACGGAGGAAATCAACGTTGACTTGATCGTCGGTCTTCCGGGACAGACTGCGGCCAGCTGGCGCGAGTCCGTGGAGGTGGCGATAACAACTGGAGTGCCGCACATCAGTCTCTACATGCTTGAGGTGGATGAGGACTCGCGCCTTGGGAGGGAGGTGCTCGCCGCTGGCATTCGATACGGCGCTGGCAGGGTGCCGGATGAGGATTCCATTGCCGAGTGGTACGGCGCTGCGTGCGAGTGGCTGGAGGGAGCGGGCATTCGGCAGTATGAGATTTCGAATTTTGCCCGCGAGCGGCACAGATCGCGCCATAACGTGAAGTACTGGGACCGGGCCCCGTACGCTGGCTTCGGACTGGATGCGGCCTCGATGCTGCGAAGCGGAGATGATGTCCTCCGATTCGCGAATCCCAGCGAGTTGGATGTCTACCTTGAGGGTGATTCGGGCAGCGCGCTACCAATGCTGGCCGAGAGGCCGCCCGTGGAACGAATTGGTCGGGAAGGGCAGTTCGAAGAGGCAATATTTCTCGGGCTACGTATGAACGACGGTGTCAGTTTCTCTGCGCTGAGACGAGAGTTCGGAGAAGCGCTGGTCCGCGGGCTGAACGATCCCCTGGATGAGCTCTGCGAAGCTGGGCTGGTGGAGCGCGACGCGGAGAGGCGGCGGCTCACGGCTCGTGGCCGCATGGCATCAAACGAGGTGTTCAGCCGGCTGTTGGTGGTGTCAGCATAAGCGGGAGGAGCGACCTGATGCAGTGGATTGATCTGCGAAGCGATACGGTCACTCGGCCAACGGCAAAGATGCGAAAGGCCATGGCGCAAGCCGATGTCGGTGACGACGTTTACGGCGAAGACCCCACCATCAATCGGCTGGAGGCACGCGCAGCTGAGATATTCAGGCGCGAAGCCGGACTGTTCTTCCCGACAGGTTCGATGGCCAATCAGGTTGCGATTCGTCTGCACACCCGTCTGGGCGAAGAAATTCTCTGTGAATCGCGTGCACATGTCCTCGATTGGGAGATGGGTACCGCGGCAGTGTTCTCAGGCTGCACTCTTCGTACAGTGGAAGGGCCGCGCGGGATTCTCACCTGGGATCTGATTCGAGCCTCCGTCTTCCGCGACGTTCCCTTCCATGCATCC
>JAICMT010000275.1 GCA_025929125.1 Acidobacteriaceae bacterium
GAGGGCCGCATGGACCTGTGGGCGAACCTTCCGGTGCTGATCGTGGTGCTGTGGGGCGGCTTTGTCACTAACCTGATATGGTCGGCCATCCTGATTGCGCAGAACGGTTCCATCCGCCAGTTTGTCGGGGAGCCGGGAATCAATCCCATGCGGGCAGTACCGACGGCGGGGGACACGCTGGTGGACTTTGACCCGCTGGACCCCTCAACCTACGACCGGCTCGCGCCCGGCACCCTGTTTTTCAACTACGTGTTCGCCGCGCTTGCCGGCGTCGTCTGGTACTTCCAGTTCTTCTTCTACTCGATGGGCCAGACCAAGATGGGCAAGTACGACTTCTCGTCCTGGACGCTGCACATGGCATCCATCATCATCTTCGCGACGCTCTGGGGACTGGTGTTGAGGGAGTGGCACGGGACCAGCGCACGGACCAAGCTGCTGGTGACCGCCGGATTGATTCTTCTGGTTGGTTCGACCGTGGTGGTGGGTTACGGCAACTACATCCATGCGGTGCGGGAGACGGCCACCGCCGCTCTGCGGTAACAAGTTGAAGTACCCCGCGGACTGTCCGAATCGTCCTAAGTGATAGGTGCGGGCGGGTATCGAGACGGCTTCCCTGCCGCGGCATATTCACACACCGTTTTCATAGCTGCGTCACAATACA
Organism: Acidobacteriaceae bacterium; assembly: GCA_025929125.1. Taxonomy (GTDB): domain Bacteria; phylum Acidobacteriota; class Terriglobia; order Terriglobales; family Acidobacteriaceae; genus Edaphobacter. The sequence continues at coordinate 662 of JAICMT010000275.1, forward strand.
AGCGGAGGACATGGATGCCCCGGATCAACTTCCATCAGCAACTTGCGGCGCTCAAGGACAGGCTGCTCGGTATGGCTGCGCTGTCGCAGCAGGCGCTCGAGTTCTCGGTTGAGGCGTATGTGTCGCGCAATGGAGGGCTGTGCACCCATGTGCTGGATATCGAAAAGGCCATCAATGCCGCGGAGACGGTAGTGGACGAAATGGCGCACGACCTGCTCGCGAAGGAGCAGCCGATGGCGATCGATCTTCGCTTCATTCTGTCAGTGATCAAGATCAACGGAGATCTGGAGCGGATCGGGGATCAGGCGGCCAACATTGTGCAGCGCGCCATGCTGCTGAAGGACTCTGCACAGATCTCGCTGCCTGTCGACATTCAGACGATGGGAGAAAAGGCGGGCCTGATGATCCGCACCGCCATCCAGGCGCTCTTGGAGGCGGATGCGAAGCTGGCGGAAAGCGTTCTCCTGATGGACGATGAAGTGGACGACATGAACAAGGCCGTGCAGCAGGAACTGGTTGAGGTGATGCAGCAACGGCCGGAGGTCAGCATCCAGGCGCTAAACGCGATCATCATCTCGCGCAACCTGGAGCGGTCGGCCGACCATGCGACCAACATCGCCGAGGACGTCATCTTCTGGCTGCGCGGCTCGGACGTTCGCCACAATATGCTGCTGGCCGAGGCGGATTAACCCGGGCGCGGCAGCTGCAACTCATCTTGACGCGGTAATTCTAGGCATTTAGCATTAAGGCATGACGATGTGCCCAGGCGCGACTCTGCAGTGTTGCTGCACCTGTTGTTGTGCCGGCGCGCGCCATCGCTGTCCCGTCTCGTAGAGTCAACAACTTACGAAGCACGCGGATAAGCCGCTGGAGCGCCCACGAATCTGGTGGGCGATTTTAGTTTCTGCCGTAATCCGCCGGCGCAAGGCTCCAGACCAATTTCTTTTCCGTACCAGTTGAAGAACAAGGATTCTATATGACGAGCGAAGTCGCCGCACCTCCCGCAGTTCCGGTAGCACCTGCACCCAAGGAAACCAAGGCCCAGAAGGCGGAGCGCCTGAAGCAGGCGAACAATCCATGGCAGGGGTGGGATGAGGTGCGCCGCTTCGCCAGGGAGGGCCGCGGGTCCATTCCTCCGGAATGGGCCGAGTTCTACTTCAAGTGGTGGGGCGTCTACACCCAGGGCGACGGCGTTGGCGTGACCGGCGGCAAGGACGGAGTGGGCAAGGCGACCGAGTATTTCATGATGCGGATCGGATTGCCGAACGGCCTGCTCACTTCGAAGCAGCTGCGTGTCATCGGGGATATCACGAAGAAGTACGCGAATAATCTGGCCGACATTACGACGCGCCAGAACATTCAGCTTCACTGGCTGACGATTGAAGCGCTGCCGGAGGTGGTGGACGCGCTGACCGAGATCGGGCTCAGCCCCAAGGGTGCCTGCGGGGACGTGATGCGCAATGTCACCGGCTGCCCGCTGGCCGGACTGGATGGGCACGAACTGCTCGACGCCAGCCCTCTGGCGGTAGAGATTGCCAGAAAGCTGACGGGCAATCCGGAGTTCGTGAACCTGCCGCGAAAGTTCAAGGTGTCGGTGACAGGCTGCCCGCTGTGGTGCTCGTACCCAGAGATTAACGATCTGGCGCTCACGGCGGTGAAGCGTGAAGTGAATGGGCTGGAAGAGATTGGCTACACGCTTCGCGTAGGTGGCGGCCTTTCCACCGAGCCCCACATCGCGGTTCGGCTGCCTGCGTTCGTGCCCCAAGACAAAGCATTTGCAGTCGTGGAAGCGGTGCTGACGATCTTCCGTGAGCAGCAGGAGCTGAGAGAGAACCGCAGCCGCGCGCGCATCAAGTATCTCTTCATGCGCCATGGCTGGACGGCCGAGACGATGCTGGAAGCTATTGAGGCGAAGCTCGGAATCGAGCTCGACCGCATGCCGGTGGATGAGGACAATATTCCGGACGACATCTACCGCGATCACGTGGGGATTACGCCGCAGCGCCAGCCGGGGCTCTCTGCCGTGGGCGCGAGCGTGCTGCGTGGCCGCGTGACCGGCGATCAGCTGATTCAGCTGGCAGAACTGGCGGAGGAGTTCGGCGGCGGACAGCTGCGGGCGACGATCATGCAGAACATTATTCTGGTGAATGTGCCCAACGCGCGTACCCGCGAGCTGATTCATCGGCTGAATGATATTGGCTTCCAAGTGGACGTGACCCCCTTCTGGCGCGGAGCCATCGCCTGCACCGGCACGGAGTTCTGCAAGCTAGCCATCGCCGAGACCAAGGCATTTTCCAAGTGGCTGGTGGACGAGATGGAAGAACGGCTCCCCGCGTTCGATCAGCAGATCAAGCTGCATGTAACGGGATGCACCAACTCCTGCGGGCAGCACTGGATTGCGGATATCGGCCTGGAGGGCAAGAAGATCAAGAAGAACGGCGCGATGGTGGATGCATTCTACTTCTGCGTCGGAGGCTCGATTGGCAAATACGCGCGGGCAGGACGGCCCGTGGGCTTTCGTGCCGCCGCCGAAGACTGCCCGGAAGCGATCGAACGGCTGCTGCGTGCCTACCTTGGGGCACGGCATCCCGGGGAAGACCTCCGCGCTTACTTCAACAGGACAGATGACGAGAGCCTGCGCGCTCAGCTGGCCGGCACCTTCGTTCCCGCTGTCGATCGTGATCCGCCTCCTGTAGGGGCCGGGCGCGTGGCAGCCGACGCATAGGATAGAAGCACGCATGGCGCTCTTCCCCATCTTCCTGAAGCTGACTGGCCGCCCGTGTACCGTGATCGGGGGCGGCAACCTGGCTGAGTCGAAGATCGAGTCGCTGCTCACGGCCAACGCCAAGGTGACGGTGATTGCGCCTGAGGCGAATGCCCGCATATC
>JAICMT010000505.1 GCA_025929125.1 Acidobacteriaceae bacterium
AGCGCGATGACCAGGAACACCACTTCGGTGCCCTCCAGCATGGTGATGTGGAACGCCGCCGCAACGGCGACGCGGTCCAGGTTTCCGGTGCGACTGAGTGGCCCGCTGCGCATTGCGGAGGTGTTCTTTACGTAGGCAGCCTCTTCGTCGTGGAGTGGAATCCTTCCCGCAGCACGCAGAATGGCCTTACGCAGCCAGCGCAGGCCGAACAGCAACACCATCGTTCCTACGCCCAGCTGGATCACGTGCAAAGGAATCCGACGCAGTTGCGGCCCGAGTAGGGCGACCAGGAAGGCAAGCACCGCCAGTGCCCCCGCGGCTCCGGCCAGAGCGCTCCTCCAGCCACGGACTGTTCCGACGGCCAGGATGACCGTCAGGGCCTCGACGCACTCCACTAGAGAGGCCAGGAATGCTGCCATCACAGTGGTTGCGGTCTGCGTCCAGCTGATGGATATGGGTCCGATGATTTCAGCCGCTCCGGTTTCAGATTACGATGGAACACTACCCGGCGAGCACGCTGGCCAGTCAAAGAGACACACCATGCCGCATATGAGGTTCCCTCAGCTCAATCGCCGCGTGTTCTGCTCCGGTGCCGCCTCGATGCTGGTGAGTCCCTCTGCCCTGCTGGCGCAGGCGGTGTCAGCGAGCAGCACCCACCCGGATGTGGCGGCAATGGACCATGACCGGATTCTGTCCGCTGCAAGCCGCTTTCTGGACCTGAAGCCAACCCCGATCACTTCGCTACGCAGTCCGCGTAGTCCGGGCTCGGCGCAGGATTACTACTCCGAGGCGGCGCGCGCCACCGCGGGAGACAACCAGTCCGCAGAGCCGCTTTTCACTCAGCACCGCGATGCCCTGCTTCAGCTCGGACTTGCGGTGCCCGCGTTGGCAGCTGCTTTCAGCCTGACCAGCGAAACCCGTTACGTAGAGCAGGCAGTCCGCCATCTTCGTGCCTGGTTTGTGGATCCGGAGAGCCGGATGACGCCGTCCCTCCGTTATGCGCAGGTGACTGTGCCAGCGGACCCGCGCGCGAAGAACGGCATCACGGGGCGCTACGAGGGGCTCGTGGAAGGAGTGCCGCTCGCGGAGATCGCCCAGTCGATCCCATTTCTGGCCGCCTCACCGACGCTGTCCGATTCCGATATCTCGGCTCTCCGCGGTTGGTACCGCGATTATCTTGCGTGGATGACGGCTGAGGAGCTATCGGGAGCGCGGTTGCCTGCACTCGCCCGCGACAGCCGCGACCACCACGGCACCTCGTGGATGCTTCAGGTCTGCGCTTATTCGGTCTTTGCCGGGTCAGATTCCGCAGCTCCGCGTTCGGAGAGTTCGCAACTTGCGCAGCTTCGGCACCGCTATCGATCCAACCTGCTGCGCGCTCAGGTCTCTTCCACCGGGACCTTCCCACGTGAGCTCACTTCGCCAAACGCCTTCCGGGACTCGCTGTTCAATCTGGATATGCTCGCTGCCATCTGCCAGCTGTTGCAGACCCGGTTCGACTCGGTGTGGGATTACGAATTGCAGGACGGACCAGGCATGCGATCCGCCATCGCTTTCCACCATCCTTTCATTGCGGATCCGAAGTCGTGGCCTTACCGTGCTGACGCAGACCATTTCGATGAGCTTCCCGGCCGCCGTCCCAGCCTGCTGTTCTGCGCGCGTGCCTATCAGCGGCCGGAGTACGCCGACACCTGGAA
>JAICMT010000133.1 GCA_025929125.1 Acidobacteriaceae bacterium
GCCTCGCTCAGGGCTTCCATATCGCGGTGCGCAGTGCGCTCGGAGATCTCCAGCCGCTCTGCCAACTCACGGCTGCTCAGCCTGCCGTGCGCTTGCAGCAGCATTAGCTCGGACAATAATCGAGTCGCCTTCATCGCCCACCTCCTGCAGCCGCGTTCCACAGATTCTTCTGACAAACATGACAGCATTTGTCATATATGTCACGTTACTTTCGCAGTCAGGAACTAAATCTGATACCGAAAGGTGTTCTGCATGTTGCTGAAGAGATTCTTCCTAGAGCAGTTGGAGCGTGAGGCGGCCGCCTCCCGTAAGGCAATTGAACGCACCCCCGAAGGCGAGAACGGCTGGAAGCCGCACGAACGCTCGATGGAGCTGGGTTACCTGGCGGGCCTCGTAGCCACCATGCCCGGCTGGCTGGCCTTGATGATCGAAACCGACGAGCTCGATCTGGACGCATCCGACGGATCTAGCTTCCGCACGAAGCCTGCCAACTCGCGCGCGGAACTGCTCCAGCAGCTGGACGAGGGGCTCGCCCGCTCGCGTAAGGCGCTAGAGAAAACCAGCGAGGCCCACCTGAACACCAGCTGGCGTCTCAGAATGGGCGATCAGGTCATCACGGAAGGGCCAAGATATGCGATGATCGCCGACGGCGCGCTCAGTCACCTCGCGCACCACCGCGGCCAGCTCACCGTCTATCTTCGCCTAAAAGAGGCCAAAGTCCCGGCCATCTATGGTCCCAGTGCCGACGAGTTCCACTGAGCTGGGATATTGGGGGGCTCCATTCATGGCGCAAATGGCTTGAGTGGGGCCGTTCAGGCTTTGAAAACAGGCAAGAGAGCTGAGAAGTGACTATGAGGGGTGTCGCCACAAAAATCTTCTGGTGTCCGGGCCTGCTCGACAGGCATACTGCTGGAACCGTTTCAACTGAGCTTCCCAGCCCTCGCCGGCCACTTTCCTTCCCAGGAGAGCAATATGGCAACTGATGCAATGCGTCCCCAGATTCTGCCGGTGACGCGTACTCGCCCGATCGCAGACCGAATCTTTTTCTCGACCATGATCCTGCTGCTCTGGATGACGGTCCTCATTGGTTTCGCGAAGACCTACTTCCTAGCCGGAATGATCCATGCTCCCCTTCCCAACCGCCTCATCCACATTCACGGCGCGATATTCACCCTCTGGATGGTCCTGCTGCTGGTGCAGGAGGGCCTCATCACGGTCCGGAAGGTAGCCTGGCATCGCGCCCTCGGACTCGCCGGATTCGCCCTCGCAGTGTGCATGGTCGTTATCGGCCTGGTCGCCGCGACAGACGCGCTCCACCGGGACGTGGGCCATCTCGGTCTGGACGCCAAAACGTTCTACGTTATTCCTGTCAGCGCGATCGGACTGTTCGCCGTATATGTCCTCTTCGCCTGGCACGCCCGCAGAAGGCCTGCCGCGCACAAGCGGCTGATCCTGATCGCGACCATTGCACTGATGGATGCTGCCGTAGGCCGCTGGCCCGTTGCTTCCTTGCAAGCGAATCCGAAGCTGATGGACCTGGTGCCCTTTGGCTTCCTGCTGACCATCGTTATGTTCGACCTGGTCACGCAGAAAAAAGTGCTGAGGACGACGCTATGGGCCTCGCTCCTCCTCGTCGCCGTTCACGTCATACGCGTCCCCATCGGCCTTACCCATGCATGGCGAGCCTTCGCGGCGCACATGATTGGCTAGCGCATCGCGCTGCGAAGCAGATGCGACAATAGTTCTATGAGAACGTTCGCCCAAGGGTGCATCGCCGGGTGTTGCGCCGGTCTTGTGCTCTTCGCCGCAGCGGGCTGCAAGAAGCTGCCGCCGCCCACCCCGCTCTCTGAGCTGAATCCGCAGCAGATGCATGGCTATCAGGTCTACCAGGCCAACTGCGCGCAGTGCCACAACGACCGCACCAACCAGCCACTGAACGGACCCTCGCTGCGCAGCATTTTCAAGAAGCAGTACCTGGACAGCGGCGCCCCAGCGACAGATGACCGCGTGATGGACGCCATCCTTTACGGCCGCCAGATGATGCCTCCCATGGGTAGCCGTATGACTCCGCAGGAGCGGGAAGACTTGCTCGCGTACCTCCACACCTTATGAGTGATCCGGTAATCCAACCTGACCTGCCGCGCCCCAACCTACGGGGACAGATGCTGCCCGGCGTCGCCGGCATCTGCCTTTACATGTTGGTGGTAGCGCTAACCGGAGTTTTCGGCGCCTTTCGCGGAGCTTTTCCGCCGATGATTGCGTTGCCAACCTGCACTCTGCTGGTGGTAGGCGTCTTTGGCCTGCTTCGCCTTCGCCGTTGGGGCTGGGCCATGGTGACTGCAGGAAGCCTGCTGATCTCTGCGATGTACGGCTGGATGGCCCACTCAGTCGCGATGTCGCGGCTGTGGGTGATGGCGGGGCTCGACTTCTGCATGTTCCTGTATCTCATCCGGGCCGAGGTCCGCGACCGCCTCCGCTGAGCACGCTCGGCGATACAATCGAAGGTGATGACACCGCCAGCCGTAGCCGAGCTCGTGCAGATTGATCTCTCGCCGCGCCGACCGGTGCGCAAGCCGGATTGGCTGAAGGCGAAGGCTCCCGGCGGCGAGACCTTTCATAATCTAAAGAAGCTCGCGCGGGAGCAGCATCTGCATACGGTCTGCGAGAGCGCGCAATGTCCCAATATAGGCGAGTGCTGGAACCAGAAGGCTGCGACCTTCATGATGCTGGGTAACCTGTGCACCCGTCGCTGCGGCTTCTGCGCGGTGCCCAAGGGCAAGCCTGAACCCATCGATTTTGACGAACCTCGGCGAGTGGCCTATGCGGTTGCCCAGCTGGGTCTAAGCCATGCTGTGATTACCAGCGTCAACCGCGACGATGACAACGTCGGATCCGCCCGGTGTTTCGCCGAGGTAGTCCGGCAGATTCGGCTCCAATCGCCTGGAACCCGCGTGGAGATCCTCACTCCAGACTTCCAAGGAAATCCGGAATCGCTGCGAATTGTGGTGGAAGCGCGCCCGGAGATTCTTAACCACAACATCGAGACCGTGCCGCGGCTCTATCGGATCGCCAAGTCCGGAGGGAGGTACGAGCGCTCGCTCGAGTTCCTGCATAAAGCCAAGCAGATGGCTGCGGAGGCAGGGCGCGAGCAGGTGACCAAGACCGGCATCATCGTCGGCCTGGGCGAAGAGATGCATGAACTGCTCACAGTTTTCCGCGATCTCGCTGAGCGCAAGGTGGACATCCTGACCATTGGCCAGTATCTGCGGCCCTCGCGGGATCACCTCGTGCTGCAACGGTTCTACACCCCGGACGAGTTCGCCTTCCTTAAGCACGAGGCGCTCGCCATGGGCTTCCGGCACGTGGAGAGCGGGCCGCTGGTCCGCTCCAGCTACCACGCGCAGGAGCAGGCGGAATCGACCGGACTGGCGTAGTTCCGCAAGGGCTGCCCCGACTCAAGTACACTTTTCGCATGCTTGCCCGCCGTTTCCGCAAACCGTTCCCAGTGACGTGGCTCCTCTGCACAGCCGTAGTCGCATTCCTTTGTGTTGCACATGTTCGCGCGCAGGATGATAACCAGCTGCACACTGCTTCGAAAGAGGAGCTGGAAATTGTTAAGGTGGTGCTGGCGCAGGAGAGAGCATGGAATAACGGTGACCTTGCGGCGTACCTTCAGGGCTTCAAGGACTCGCCGGATACTGTGTTTATGGCGCACCAGATCTCACGGGGATTCGCGCAGATTTCTGAAGACTATAAACACAATTACGCCAGCCGGGCTGTGATGGGCCAGCTGACGTTTTCTGAGTTGGAGTCACATCCGATTAGCGAAACTCTCGCCATCTGCCTGGGCCGGTATCACCTGGATCGTGCGCGCAAAGATGGGGGCCCAGCGGACGGCCTGTTCTCACTGGTCATGGAGAAGACGGATAGCGGCTGGAAGATCGTTCTCGACCACACCAATTAGCGCAGTCACACGGTCATGATCTCCTTCTCCTTGGCCTTGAACATCTCCTCGATGCGCTTGATCTCTGCATCGGTGAGCTGCTGAATCTCTTCGTTGGACCGCTTTTCATCATCGGCGGAGATCAGCTTGTCCTTCATTGCTTTCTTAACCTGATCGTTGCCGTCGCGGCGGATGTTGCGAATTGCGGTCTTGTGGTCCTCCAGCACTCCAGCCAGATGCTTGACGGCCTCGCGACGCCGTTCTTCAGTCATCGGCGGCACGGGCACGCGAACGACCTCGCCATCGTGCATGGGATTGAATCCAAGGCCGCTGGTACGGATTGCCTTCTCGATGGGAGCAACCATGGTCTTCTCCCACGGCTTTACCAGAATGAGTTGGGCTTCGGGGGTCGAGATCTGCGCGACCTGCGACAGCGGCGTGTCCGTGCCGTAGTAGTCCACCTTCACCTGGTCCAGCATATGAATACTTGCCCGGCCGGTGCGAGTTGAAAGCAGGTTGGCGCGGAAATCTTCCACGGTCTTCTCCATCCGGGATTTCAATTGCGCATGCACATCCTTCAACGCCACGATACTTGCCATCGCCGATGCCATCTTGTATGCCTCCGGTGCTTGATACACGGCCGCTTGTTCGAGCAGGCCTGACCTGCTTATTCTACAGTCGTTCGCGATTCCGGTTGAGCAGCAGCAGCCCGGAGTTCTTATTCAAGAGCCCTCTTCGATGGCTATAGAGCGAGGCGGTCACTTCAAAGCTGTTACCACAGTTCTGTTGCAAGAGATGCTAGGGGCCACTAGGTTGGGAACATGGACCTGCAGTTGAGCTATGATCAGCGCGCGCGCCTTGAGTTGATTGCGATCCACTCAGGAGTCACGATGGAGCAGCTTGTGCTGGAGGCTGCCGAGCTTCTGCTGGAACGTGATGCTGCCGATGGGCCTGCAGCGAAGCAACCATGGCAACAGCGTTTCCTCTCCTCAGTGGAGCTGGACGAGCGGTTCTTCCGACTACTCCGTCACTGAAGCGCCTGAGAGCAAGCTGATCCGCTACCGCCGCAGCTTACAATGCATCTGGGCGCGCTCTAATACCCAAGTGCCCAATACCCGACGGAAGGTTTGGCATTGAAGGTCCTGGCTACGCTGCTGCTGGTTGCATTGATTCTGGCCGGCGGAGCTGCGTTCCTCATCTATGCTCCGGCCGGGCCGCCGCAAGGCACGCCCGACAGTTCGGCAACTTACGTGGATATCAGCGCAGGTCGCGGGACTCGAAGTATCGCGCAGAAGCTGGAGAAGGCAGGTGTGATCCGCAGCCGATTCGCCTTCGAGCTACTGCGGCTGTTGAAGGGCGGCCGTCTGATTGCCGGTGACTACCGCTTCAATCATCCGGCCACAGCGATTGAGGTCTACTATCGCCTTCGGCGCGGAGATGTGTATACCATCCCGATTACGATTCCAGAGGGCTACAACATCTTCGATATCGCGCAGACGATCGCGAACGCAGGCATCGCCGATCGTGACAGCATTCTGGGAGCGGAACGCAAAGAGACCTCGCTGATTGCGGACCTCTCGCCCAACGCACCCTCGCTCGAA
>JAICMT010000117.1 GCA_025929125.1 Acidobacteriaceae bacterium
CGGAGAGCAGCCGCAGCATGCGTCGCGCATCGGCCGCGCTCTCCGGCTTTGCGAGGATCTCGCCGCCGCAAACCACGGTTGTGTCCGCTCCCAGGACAATCAACTTGCCGTGAAACGCGGCGTGTTTCGCCAGCACCGCCTCCGCTTTCTCCTCCGCGAGCCGCTGCACGTAGGCTCCGGGCAGCTCCTGCGCGTGCGGCGTCTCGTCAATCTCCGCCGGCTCCACATCGAAAACGTATCCGGCCTGCGTCAGTAGTTCGCGTCTCCGCGGAGAGGCGGACGCAAGAATCAGCCGGAAGCCTTGCTGCTCCACGTCCCGCACTAGGCCAGCGCCTCCACCGAGATCTCCGCCTTCATCGAGTGCGCCGCACCCGGCGCAAGCGAGATCGCATTCTCGCCCACATTCGCCGTCTCAATGCAGACGAAGCGCTGCCATCCCTCGGGTGCCATGTCCGGCATCTTCGCGCAGAGCTCGCTCCACGGATTCCACACCACGGTGGAGTTGGAGCCGGACTTCTGCACCATGATTCGGCGCTGCCCGGCCGGATCGTTCAACACGCAGGTCGCCGCCGTATTCAGGTAGGGCCGGTCAGTGCGGCCGTTCAGGTGCAGCAGCGGCTCCTGTTGGCGTTTGCGCTTCGCTCCATCTACCTTGTCGATGTACTCCGTATTGCCCAGGCCTTCGACGCTCACCTGCCGGGCATCCGCGACTTCGTAGTAGGTGTGAAACGCAGCTTCATAGCTGAACGGCGTTCCCTGCTGCTGCATCTGCTCGGGCGTCCTCGCGCCGCTGCCGCTGCTGGAGTCGTTAGCGTGGGAGTCGTTCGCAACCGTCAGCTCCAGCGTCAGTGTCTGGCCGATGCTCATGAGGTAGCCCACCTTGAAGTGGTCGAAGCCCAGCGACCTACTCAGCTCGTTTGGCTCCAGCGTCCACATCAGGTGCAGCGCCTCGCCGGCCATCGCAGTGAAGGCAAGCTGCCACTGCGAGACGCGGGCAAATCCGTGCGACGGGCCTGCCTTGCCGTCGTGCCGCTCGCCGAACCAGGGAAAGATCACCGGCACACCGCCGCGGATGGCTTTACCCGCAGTGAACTCGGACCTGCTGCTGGTGAACAGAACCGGCGCCTGCCCCGCTGGCTTCCAATGCGTGAGGTGCGCGCCCTGGAAGTAGATGGTGGCCTCCGCCTCAGGTGCGGTGATGTGCGCAGCCATTAGCCCGCCCTCTCCGGGCTCGAAGCGGAGGATGCCGGGAATCTCAAACCGCTGCTGCAACTCCTGCTGCGTCATTCCGAATCGTGCTCCCCGCAACCAGTCTATGGGCGTGTGCGCTTATGCGACCAGCGGACTAGAATCAGCCTCTAACATCGGTATGGCGTCACGATCCACAACTCCCAGGCTCAGCGACGAGCGCATCCACCAGATTGCGCGTGCGCTGGCCGATCCGCGCCGCCTCGATCTGCTTCGCCGCATCAGCCGCGGTGGCGACACGCCGTGCGAGTCGCTGCGCTGCGATTGCCCGGTCACCGCGGCAACAGTCTCCCACCACATGAAGGAGCTGGAAAGCGCCGGACTCGTCGAATCCACACGCGATGGCCGTTCGGTCCGATATACGCTCCGCCGCGACGTGCTGGACGCCTATCTGGCCGCAATGGCATCCATTTAATCCCGCGCTGCCATTCCAAAGCCGCTGTTGAAAACTTCGTCTGAATCCTTCTCCTCGCCCGCCCATCCATTAGATGGTTGTCAAACTATTACGCAGGCCGCCAGCGGGCGGCAAAGGTGCAAAGGAGATTCAGCAATGGGAAAGCTTTCCGGTAAGGTAGCCGTAGTCACGGGCGCGTCCAAAGGGATTGGCGCGCGAATCGCGAAGGATCTCGCAGCCGAGGGCGCATCCGTCGTGGTGAACTACGCGTCCAGCAAACAAGGAGCCGACAAGGTAGTCGGCGAGATTACCGCAAAGGGCGGCAAAGCCATTGCCGTGCACGCCGACGTGTCGAAAGAGCAGGACATCAAGCGCCTGTTCGCCGAGACCAAGCAGGCTTACGGCAAGCTCGACATTCTGGTCAACAACGCCGGTGTCTACGAATTCCAGCCGCTGGATCAGATTACGGCCGAATCGTTCAACCGGCAGTTCGGCACCAATGTGCTAGGTCTTCTGCTCACCACCAAGGAAGCCGTGGGCTACTTCGGCTCCGAGGGCGGAAGCGTTATCAACATCAGCTCCGTCGTCACCTCGCTGCTGCCGCCGGCTTCGGCAATCTACACCTCCACCAAGGCCGGGGTGGACGCCATCACTGTCATCCTCTCCAAGGAGCTTGGGCCCAAGGGCATTCGCGTCAACGCCATTAACCCTGGCCTGATCGAGACCGAAGGCGTGCACTCGGCCGGCATCATGGGCAGCGATTTCGAGAAGGGCGCAATTGCCCAGGCGCCGCTCGGGCGCATTGGCCAGCCAGACGACATCTCGCCGGCGGCGGTCTTCCTCGCTTCTCAGGATGCGAAGTTTGTGACTGGCCAGATGCTGCACGTTTCCGGCGGAGTTCGCTAAAGCGGCAGAGGAGCCGCAACCCTGCGGCTCCTCTGATTGCCCATTTTAAAGCGCGGCGTCCTCGCCTGCGGCTCCTATAATGAACCCAACCCGCATGAGGATTGTTCAAACTGTCTTCGGCGTGTTCCACCATTTTGAGCTGGCACGGGAACTGGAACACCGCAGCCATCTTCAGACTATCTACTCCACTTGGCCGTGGACGCGGCTGAAGCGCGAAGGCCTGCCGCGGCACCGCGTCCGCACCTTCCCCTCCATCCATATGGCGGAGATGGCCCTGAACCGAAGCCCGCTGCGCAACGATTGGCTCTCGGACGAGCTGGGCTATCTGAACGCGCTCGCCTTTGATGAGTGGACGTCACGGCAGCTCGCGAAAGCTGAGCCGCAGCCGGACGCGCTGATCGGAATCTCCGGTTCAAGCCTGAAGACGGGCCGTGAGCTGCAGCGCCGCGGCGGCATCTTCGTGTGCGATCGCGGCTCCTCGCACCAGCGATTCCAGCAAAACATCCTCGGCGAGGAATACCGCCGCTGGGGACTCGCCAAGCGCGTCTCCGACCCGCGCGACACCGCGCGTGAAGAGGAGTTATACGCAATGGCCGATGCCATCACGGTGCCTTCATCGTTCTCGGCGCGTTCCTTCGCGGAGATGGGTGTGCCTTCCAGCAAAGTTCACCTGATCCCGTACGGTGTCATGCTGGATCGCTTCCACCGGACCACGCCGCAGCCGGAGATCTCCGAGCGGTTTGAGGTTGTGTTTGCCGGGCAGGTCAGCATCCGCAAGGGGGTTCCCTATCTACTCGAGGCATTCGCCCGCCTTGAGCACCCCAACAAGCGACTGCGGCTGATGGGACCGCTTGAACCGGAGTTGAAGTCGATCCTGCACCGGTTTCCGGCGGCCTCAGTCGAGTTTGTCGGACCGGTCTCGCAGGAGGTGCTGGCCTCCGTGATGGGCAGCAGCCACGTGTTGGTGCTCCCCAGCATCGAGGACGGCTTCGGCCTGGTGATGGGACAGGCCATGGCCTGCGGCTGCCCCGTCATCGCGTCGACCAACACGGGCGGCTCCGACCTGTTGACGCACGAGACCGAGGGATACATTGTGCCCATCCGCGATGCAGACGCGATCCGCACCCGGCTGCAGGCCCTCATCGACACGCCGGGGCTGCACCAGAGCCTTTCTACGGCGGCGCTGGCACGCGTCCAGCAGCTGGGCGGCTGGACCCACTACGGCGACGGCTGGGAGACGCTGCTGCACCGGCTCACCGGTCGATAGGACGTCATTGGTTGGTTTCGGCGGCTCTCTCAGGTCTATGCTCCGTCGGAGAGCCTTGCAAAAAGAGAAAGGCCGCGATTGCTCGCGGCCTTCTTTGCTTGCTCATTCGGATTTGAACCCGTCTTACGCTTCCTTCACTCCATCCACAAACGCCTTCAGCTTGCGGCTGCGGCTCGGGTGACGGAGTTTGCGCAGCGCCTTGGCTTCAATCTGGCGGATGCGCTCGCGCGTCACCTGGAAGCTCTGGCCCACCTCTTCCAGCGTATGCTCGGAGCCGTCCTCCAGGCCGAAGCGCATTTTGATGACGCGCTCTTCGCGCGGCGTCAGCGTCCGCAGCACCTGCGAGGTGTACTCCTTCAGGTTTACGGCGATCACAGCGTCGGCCGGGCTGACTGCACCGCGGTCCTCGATAAAGTCGCCAAGGTGCGAATCTTCCTCTTCGCCAATCGGCGTCTCCAGCGAGATGGGCTCCTGCGCGATCTTCAGCACTTTGCGCACCTTCGCCACCGGAATATCCATGCGTCGCGCGATCTCTTCCGACGAGGCTTCGCGGCCAAGCTCCTGCACCAGCTGTCTGCTGGTGCGGATCAGCTTGTTGATGGTCTCAATCATGTGCACCGGAATGCGGATGGTGCGTGCCTGATCGGCGATCGCGCGGGTGATCGCCTGGCGGATCCACCACGTCGCATATGTTGAGAACTTGTAACCGCGGCGATACTCAAACTTGTCCACCGCCTTCATCAGGCCGATGTTGCCTTCCTGAATCAGATCGAGGAACTGCAGTCCGCGGTTGGTGTACTTCTTGGCGATGGAGACGACCAGCCTCAGGTTGGCCTCAATCAGCTCGCGCTTCGCGCGCTCAGCGTCCATGTCGCCCTGGATCATCTCGCGCTGGGTGCGCTTAAGGTCGGCAATGGAGATGCCGGCGTCGTGCTCAATGCGTTCCAGATCGGTGCGGCAGTTCTTCTGCTGGCGGCGGTACTCCTTGCGCAGCTCTTCGGATCGCGACGCTTCAAACTTGGTGTCCAGCGACTTGATCTGCCGCTCGAGCGTGCGCATCGCGTCGACCGTTTTGTTCACCCGGTCCAGCAGCCGCTTCTTCTCCGCGTTCGTGTACTTCAGCTCGCGCACGATGCGGTTGATGTACACATGCTCGCGCCCGATCAGCCAGCGGTGCTTGCGCTGAAACCTGGTCTTCGCCTTCGCGTCCTTGCTGTCGCGCGCATCCGGATTCTCCAGCTTCTCTTCCAGCTGCTGAATCTTCTTCTGGTGCTTCACGATGGTGTCGATGCGGCCGACCGTGGCGCGCACCCGCGCCTGCAGGATCTCCTCGGTCAGTTCCTCTTCATCGAAGGTGACCACTTCCTTGATGTTGCGCACGCCACGGCGCAGGTCCTCGCCCAGCCCGACGATCTCGCGAATGACGATCGGCGAGCGCGAAATGGCCTTCATCACGCGGTTCTGTCCCCGCTCGATTCGCTTGGCGATTTCAACTTCGCCTTCGCGCGTCAGCAGCGGCACGGTGCCCATCTCGCGCAGGTACATGCGGACGGGGTCGTTCGTCTTCTCCAGTTGGCCCGGCGTCAGGTCCAGCTCAACGTCTTCGGATTCTTCGCCTGCCTCCGGCTCATACTTTTCGCGCTCGGTGCGCTCGCCCGAAAGCACGTCGATGCCCTGAGTGTTGATGGTGGTCATCAGGTCATCGAGCTCATCCGGCGAAGTGATCTCACCCGGCAGAAGATCGTTGACCTCGCCAAACGTGAGGTATCCCTTCTCCTTACCGGTGTCGATCAGCTTCTCTAAATCGTCTTCGTACTTGTCAATTTCTTCAGCCACGGCGGTGCCTGCTCCTCGAGGGCAAAAATTTGGCCGCCCATAAACGGGCGGAGTCGTCCCGGGGTTGTTTCCTTGATCGGCAGGGGTTAAAAGGCGGCATCAACCGCGTGGCAGGCCCGTTCACCTTCAGAAAGGTAGGGGCAATCAAAAGCGCACATCCCCGCTGATACCTAGAGTACCACGCTTGTTAGATGGGC
>JAICMT010000319.1 GCA_025929125.1 Acidobacteriaceae bacterium
CGTTCAGGTCGTCTTCGCCAATGACGTGCAGATGCCGCCCTCGATTGAAACCGTGCCTCTGACTCTGATCCGGATGAAGGAACCGTACATTGACACCCAGCCGGTCAGTGCTGCTCCGATCCGGCCCGGCGAAGATCGCGAGTTCCGCCTCACCTTCGAGGCCGTCCCGGACAGCTGGAACCAACAAATGCCCGAGGTCCGGGTCATCCATACCGATCTCCAGTAGTCGCTCTGGGCTAGCCCTCAGACTGACTGTGCATCGACTCTGGACGTAATTTCTTCCGCAGTCCGGCAAAAATCCCCTTTCGTGAACCCTCCTGGAGCGGCGTTTCACAGGCGCTCAAGCTACACATTCTAAAAGTCTTCCTCCAATTTTAGAGTTTGGCACGAGGCTTGCACTACTCCGAGACAACCGCGGCGTGTCGATACAACAGCGGTTACATGCATTCGGCTCAGGAGATGCACATCATGAAGAACTTAGTCACCAGTCTCGGTATTTCCACTCTGGTTCTGGGAGGAGCGATGGGCACTGCTGTGTTTGCGCAGACGCCCGCCGGTCAGCAGAATGCTCCGGCAGCGCAGTCCGCGTCTGCCACGCAGTCCGCCGACGCCTCAAGCCCGAACGACACCACCACCTACGCGACCGGCAAGCCGCTGGCCGGCCAGTCGAACGAGGGTTTCTGGGGCCACATGAACCCATTCGCCCGCAAGAAGTGGGTACGCCGCCAAGTCGATCCGATCCGCGACCGTACCAATGAGCTCGATCAGCTCCAGGCGAAGAACGCTAGAGACATTAAGGACGTCGATTCGCGCGCACAGGCCGGCATCAACAAGGCCATGATGGCAGCCAACACTGCCGATCAGCACGCGGCCGATGCAGCCAACCGCGCCAATACTGCCCAGTCCACTGCCACCACGGCAAGCTCCCGGGCTGAGTCGCTCAACGGTACTGTCACCAATCTCGACCAGTACAAGCAGGTCACCTCGGTGGACGTGAAGTTCCCGAAGGGCCACACCATACTGGGCAAGCAGGGCAAGGACGATCTGCAGCAGCTCGCACAGCAGCTCGCCAGCGAGAAGGGCTACATCATCGAGATCACCGGCTACAGCCGCAATGGCGTGCAGAGCTCGCAGGCCATGGCCGATTCCGTTGCTCGCTACCTCGTCACCGACCAGCAGGTTCCCCTCTACCGAATCTACCGCTCAGGTCTCGGCAAGGCTCCCAAAGCCAGCGCCAATGATCAGACCGCGCAGACCACCGAAGAGAAGCCGCTCGTCAACGGCGTTCGCGTAACCCTGCTCCACAACAGCCTGGCCTCGCTCAACGGATCTGAGAGCAGCAACCCCGCGGTCCAGCAGCAGAACCAGCAGACCACCGGACAAAGCACGACCGGCGCGATGCCCCAGAACGCGATGCCCCAGAACCAGTAACCAAGTCAGCCCTCCCTAGGGACCTTACTAATGCAGCAAAATCAAGCGGGAAGAGAGCAATCAAGCTCTCTTCCCGCGTAGCTGCAACTCAAGCTTGCCGGACGGCCCAAAGAGGCACGCTGGCGCCGACCTCTCCTTACCAGAGAGAACCAAGGCAGATTGGCCCCTCGCAAGAGGGGCCGTTTTTTTGATAGGCGCCCGTAAAGCTCCGGGGCAAAGCAAAGGCCGGCTCTCATGGAGCCGGCCTCTTGGCTGCTGAAACGGTCTATTGGAGCGCGGGCACCTCAGAGGTGGCCCTGCTGCGTTGCTCCGCACGAGCCGAAGCCAGCACATCGACGGCAAACGGCAGTGCAGACTCCTCCGAACCTTGAGGGAAGTACGCGTTATAAAAATACTGCCCCAGCATCCGGTGTGTATTGAAGAACGAGCCATTGATGCCGATGCAGTGCTGCTGCATGCGAGCCCAGGCATTGGGTCGCGAAAACAGTGGCGCGATCCGGTTCTCCAGCTTCTCGTACAGGCTGGCTGCCTCGCCGTCCTCGTCCTCGGCGTCGTCCACTGCCCAGCCGGTCACGTCCTCGGCGCAGCCTTCGATCCACCAGCCGTCCAGCACGCTCAGGGATGGCACCCCGTTCAGTGCTGCCTTCATGCCCGAGGTGCCGGAGGCCTCATAAGGCCGCCGCGGCGTATTCACCCACACATCCACGCCCTGGGTCAGCATCGCTCCCAGTTCCCAGTCGTAATTTTCCAGATACAGAATGCGAATGCCACTCGCCTGCAGGCTGGCCGCCGCCGCAAACACGTCCCGGATCAGGCCCTTTCCTGCGGTGTCAGCGGGGTGTGCCTTACCCGCATACAGGATTTGCAGGCCGCCAATCTTCTTTGCCAAGCGGGCCAGCCGCTTTGGATCATGGAAGAGCAGGCTGGCGCGTTTGTAGGTCGCCACCCACCGCGCAAACCCAAGGGTAAGGGTCTTGGGATTGAACTGCTGCCCGGAACGCCGGTAAACCTCCGCAAAAAGCCGCTGCTTGGCGATCTCGTGGCAGTTGGCGATCTTCGCCGGTGCCACTCCGTAGATGGAGCGGAAGTAGTTGTTATCGTGGCGCCATCCCGGAATCTCGGCGTCCAGCAGCGCCTGCATCGGGTCGGAGAGCCAGGTGGCCGCATGCACGCCATTGGTGATCGCCTCCACCTTGTACTCCGGAAACATCTGCTGTGAAACCTTCCCGTGCTGCATCGCCACGCCGTTGACGTAACGGGAGAATCGCAGCGCCAGATAGGTCATATTCAGCAGAGCGTTGTGCAGGCAGCCGAAGCGTTCGATCGCGTTGCCGCGAGCCGCTCCCAGCACCGCGTACATCTGATCGATTCCGAACTGGTCATGCCCCGCCGGAACCGGCGTATGGGTCGTAAACACGCACTGCTGGGCAATCGCATTCACATCCCTTTCCGAAGCTTGCTCCAGCGGCCGGTCCTCCAGCCGCTCTTCCAGCAGACCGATGCTGAGCAGCGCGGCGTGGCCTTCATTCATGTGGTACACCTCGGGATTGATCCCGAGCGCCCGCAGCATCGCAATCCCTGCGAGGCCCAGCACCGTTTCCTGGCACAGCCGGTAATAGGTATCTCCGCCATACAGGTGGTCGGTCAGACGGCGGTCGTACGGATCGTTGCCCTCAATGTCCGTATCCAGCAGAAACACCGGCACAATGTGCCCGGCAACGCCCACCACGTCGAAGCGCCAGGCGCGCACCTTCAGCTCCCGCCCTTGCATCTGGATCGTGACCACCTCGCC
>JAICMT010000094.1 GCA_025929125.1 Acidobacteriaceae bacterium
CAACCGGCACGAAACGCGGACAATACTCCAAAAGCGACAGGTGGAGCTCCAGAACCCAGTGCGAATGGTCTCCGGCTGCCCCTGATCGCCCTCGGAGCGAGCCTTCGCCCGCTTGCCGACCTACGGCTATTGTTTCGTGAATCGGGACAGCAGGCAATAGATGAGCGGGCAACTCCGACTTAGGTTTGGACTCGACAGGACTGCGGAAGGTCTACCGGCGGCTTGAAGGATTTGCCGGTGCTCAATCCCCGGGCCAGGGCAGAGGGTGTTCCAGGCGGTGCTCCAGAACTTTGGCCTGGGGATCGAAGCCGGGGATCTCGCGCAGCCATTGTGCGTTGGCATCGCAGGCCTCGCGGGGAATGAGCCCGATGAGCTCAGCTTCGACCACTACAGCGCCATGATTCCGGGCCAGTTCGCCCACAACGGTGCGAATCTCCGCGACCGGGGCGCGCCGAAAGTCGGTGATGTTCATGCTGAGCTGTGCGCGGCCGTTGACGGTCACTCCCAGGGCCTTGACGCCAGGCATGCCTCCCATGGAAGCACGAATTGCGCGGGCAATGGCCCGGGCAGCGGCAATCGCGACGTTCGCCGACCTGGGCAGATGGCCTCCGCTGGCCGCCGGCTCCGCTGCTTCCAGATAGAGGTTGTAGGCGATGAGGAACTGGCGCGCACCGACGGCACTGGC
Source organism: Acidobacteriaceae bacterium (assembly GCA_025929125.1). Classification (GTDB taxonomy): domain Bacteria; phylum Acidobacteriota; class Terriglobia; order Terriglobales; family Acidobacteriaceae; genus Edaphobacter. Next base: position 686 of record JAICMT010000094.1, read on the forward strand.
TCCAGCGGTCGGGTGGAGCGCCGGGCCACCAACATCCGGACGGCGGGCCACATCTTTGGGGGCCAGCTCTCGCAGACCCTCGAACTGGCCGCGCCGGACATCTTCAAGATTGATTCGATCTGGCCGGGTGGCCGCCGCCTCGTAGAAATAAACCGGGACCTGGGCTCGGCGCCAGATTTCCAGGCCCGCGTTGCGGGCGAGCATCGCGCACTCCCCTAGCGAGATCCCGCGGATCGGTACGAACGGCACCACATCGGCTGCGCCGATGCGCGGGTGAACGCCGCCCTGGCGGGTCAGGTCGATGAGCTCGGCTGCCTTGACTACCCCGCGGACGACACCCTCGACCACCGCAGCGGGCGGCCCCGCGACCGTCACCACTGAGCGATTGTGCGCCGCATCCATGGACCAGTCGAGCAGGCGTACCCCTTCCACCTTCATCGAGGAGATGATCTTCGCGACCTTCGCCGCGTCCGTCCCCTCGGAGAAGTTCGGGACGCTTTCGATCAGCGCATCCGGATTGAGCCGCGTCGTCATTGCTTCACTTCCACCAGCTATAGCCGGCCGAGAACTGCACGCTCGCGTTGACGCCGGGGTTTCTGTCACCCAGCGATGCGCTGGAAATATGAACCGCGTTTGCCCCGAAGTCAATGGAGCGGTTGGGACGGGTGAAGTAATGCACCCCGATGCCGAACTGCGGAGTGAAATTCCAGATGCTGGTGTCCGACCCCGGGCCGTTATTGCCAGCAGGCACCTCGCTGAGACCCCCATTCGATACCGGAGGGCCGCCGAAGGCCGGGTACTTGTGGTTGGTCCAGATAAAGCCGCCGCCGCCCTGCAGCCATGGAGACCAGCGCGCACCAGCGAAGTTCCAGCGCAGAAGGATGGGTGTAATGGAGACACCGGTGTAGGTTCCACCCACAGTGAACGGCGCAGAGCAGTTGGATTGCGGCGCGTTGGAAGGGCCCTTCAGGAGCACACAATTCTGGCGCACGATACGCGGCGTGTAGGACTGCCAGAAAGGAAAGAGCTCCACAGCGTACTCAAAGTTCCCCCGGAGCAGGCCCGGCCCCACCGTGCTGGTGAGAACTCGGCCTGCATGCACCCCGGCCATGAGGAAGCGGAACCCGTCGCGGTTATCCGTAAGCCCAAGTCCCCCCTGCGCCAACACACCCCACTCGGTGGCGCCAGCAGGAAGGCTGGCGGTTCCCTGCTGTGCAAAGCCGGTTCCGAGACACACCCACAGCATTGCTGCTATTCCGATCCTCTTGCTCAATGGTGCTCCGTTCTGATGGATGGTTCGTGAACCAAGTGAAAGGCCGCCGGAACTCCGGCGGCCTTGAGTCCTAACCCGGAGTTCAGCTCAGCCTGCCGCGACCGCAGCTTCGTTCATGTCGTAGTTGGTGTAAACATTCTGCGTATCGTCCAGATCTTCCAGCCCCTCAAGCAGCCGGTTCATAGCGGCAGCCTGAGTTCCCTCCAGCTTCTGGTAGGTCGAGGGCACCATCGTGACCTCGGCAACGTCAGGCTCCAGCTTCGCGGCCTTAACCGCTTCGAGCACCGCGTCGAACTGCTTGGGGTCGGTGATGATCTCCCAGCTGTCGCCATCGTCAGCCAGATCGTCAGCGCCAGCCTCGAGGACGATTTCGGTGAGCTTCTCCTCACTCACTGCGGACTTGGGAACGACGATGAGTCCCTTCTTGGAAAACAGATAACCGACCGATCCTGACTCGCCCAGGTTGCCGTTGTTCTTGGAGAACATGTGGCGCAGCTCGCTGACGGCGCGGTTCTTGTTGTCGGTGAGCACCTGGACCATAATGGCGACTCCGCCTGGCCCGTAGCCCTCATACACAATCTCTTCGTAGCTGACGCCTTCCAACTCCCCGGTGCCGCGCTGGATGGCGCGCTTGATGTTGTCGGCGGGCATATTCTCCGCCTTGGCAGCCGCAATTGCGGTGCGCAGCCGTGGGTTGCCGTCGGGGTCTCCGCCGCCCTGCTTGGCTGCAATGGTGATTTCCTTGATCAGGCGCGTAAACACTTTGCCGCGCTTGGCGTCGGCCGCGCCCTTCTTATGCTTAATTGTTGCCCATTTTGAATGGCCGGACATGCTGCACCCTTTAACTGAACTTAGTACGTGTCAGCCGGCAGAAACCCACGCCAGAACGCCTGTACCAGTGCGAAGTATAGCAGAGCGGCGGCGGCCCGGAGGAGCGCCCGGGCATGGGCTTTTGGGCGGAAGCGGTAGCGAACAGCGGAAAGGAATGGGATGCGGCGTTAGCCGCGGGAGTCTGCCGAGACAATCTCGAGGCTGTCGCCAATGCGCACATCCGCAGCCTTGATGGCACCGCAGGGAAGCTCAATGACGCTTTTCAGCTTCATGCTCACAGAGGTGACACGGAACGGGGGCAGGCAGCGCCACAGCTTGATGACCTTGAGCTCACGATCTAGCCCAATGACATCGATGCTGAAGCGCATGAAAAAAGTGTGGACGCCGGAGGAGGGCTTGATCCAAAGCCCTTCTCCAGCGTCCAGTCCTTTATGTCCGAGCAGGCCGAACATCCGCGTCATGGACGTGTCCGCAAGCTCGATCTTTTCCCCTACTGTCGTTCCCCGGGTTATGTTTGTGACTTTCAACATGGGTCAGTTTAGCTGACGTTCATCAGTGGGACGGGGTTATGAGGTGATGAGTTACGCGTTCTTCTGCTTGCGGCGGTAGACGATGATTCCGAGCACAGCGGCTGCAGCAGCAGCGGCGATTGCCTGAATTGCATGGGGGCTCATTCTCAATTCCTCCTTTCCGTTGAACGTTTGGCATTCCGCGATCGCATCTACCGGGTTACTCCGAGTAGTGACTTCGATTCGTGCCTGCGAACCTGGAACGACTTGCTTTCAACCAACTCGGTCCTGCGATCCATCTGCTTTGCAGAACTTTGTTGTTCCTAATACACCTGATTTCCACGGCTCGGTCGATCCCGTAAAAGTGGCATCGAACTCCACGAATGCATCAGGGCGCTACGGCTTCATCCCTGAGAGACCGCTCATAATGTTGAGCACCGCGGGCGCGAGCAGCACGATAAAGATGCATGGGAAAATGCAGAGCACCAGGGGAAAGATAATCTTAATCTTTGTCTTCGCGGCAGCCTCTTCCGCAGCCTGTTTTCTCTTGGTCCGAATCTCTTCGGAGAATCGGGTGAGGGCTTTCGCGATCGGGGTGCCGAACTTGTCGGTCTGCGCGAGCATACCGACAAAGGAGCGGAACTCCTCGATCTCAGTGCGCTCAGCCAGATTCTGCCATGCCTCGAGGCGGGGCCTGCCTGCACGTTGCTCGCGATTGACCTGCAGGAACTCATCGTGGATATCAGGATGGCTGACGGCGAGTTCTTGACCGATACGGAGCAGCGCCTGGTCGAGACCTAGCCCGGCCTCCACACAGATGACCAGGAGGTCCAGTGAATCGGGGATGCTGCGGCGGATGCGTTTGCGGCGGCGTCCCATCATCCAGTTCAGCCACATGTCCGGGGCCAGATACCCGGCAACTCCGAAGGCCAGCACGCAGAGCACCAGGTTTGAGCCGAACAGGGTTCCGCCGACGGCGCCCAGCAGAGGAACCAGAAACTGCGCAGCGAAATAGATATCGCCGCCGCCTTTGCTGTGAATGCCTGCCTGATTGAGCCGCACCTTGAGGCGCGGATTCTCCGCCAGGCCCAGGCGCATGCGCAGACTGGAGGCGATCTGGAGCAGCCGGCCCTGCAACTGCTCCTTGCCGCGGACTGTGCGGACGTCGACGCGGTCGCTCTTGGTAACGTCGAATACGCGCTGTGCCTCCGCCGACGGGCGGAAGAAGTTCGGCATCAGCATCAGCGCAACCACGCCGAAGACGATGAAGCCAAGCACGACGAAGAAGATAATCGGCACGCTAGACCTCGATTCCGTTGATGATGTGGCGAATGATAAGACCGCCGGTGATCAGCAGGCCAATGCCGATGTAGGAGATCATGTGGCCGGTGGGGGTGTCGATCAGCACCTTGGAGTAGCCAGGGTTGAGGAAGTTGATGACCACCAACATGACGATAGGTAGCGCGCACAGAATGTAGCCGGTCATGCGGCCCTGTGCGGTGTGGGTGCGGATCTCGCCGTGAATCCGAAGACGTTCGCGGATGGTGTGCGCGGTGCGATTGAGGATCTCGACCAGATTTCCGCCGGTCTCCTTTTGCACCAGGATGGCCGTGACCAGCACGCGCAGGTCCTGCGAGGGGACTCGCTCCAGCATCTGCCCCATGGCGTCGCGAATCGGAAGGCCGAAGTTCTGCTGCTTGAAGACTTCGCTGAATTCGGAGCGTACCGGTTCAGCGCCCTGCTCCGCAATGACGTTAATGGAAGCAGTCATCGAGTGGCCTGCCTGCAGCGCGCGCGACATCATGTCGATCGAGTCCGCCAGCCCATCGTTGAACTTCTTTAGACGCCGGGCTGCTTTGAACGAGATAAAGCCGTATGGAGCATACGACAGCGCCGCCGCCGCAACGATCTCCACTGCCGGCATCGCCACCCAGAGATACGCGATGAAAAAGCCAGCAGCTGCCAGCGCCAGCGAAGACAGCAGAACGCTGAGTGCCGTCGCTTCCATATCGGCCTGGATGATCTTGGCCTGGATGGCGCGCGGCAGCGCAAAATCCTGCAACAGTGTGTTCAGAAAGCTGTAGTTGCCGCTCGGTTCTGCTTTCAGCAGCAGCTGCACCTGCGGCGTAATGGGGCCGCCTTCGGCGCTGTTCGCGACCAGCCCCGCGACGCGGCGCTCCACGATCTTCTGCTGCCGGGTAGCTCCGGTCATCAGCGTGACCACGCCGAAGGTGACCAGGAGAATGGCGGCGAATGCGACCAACAGAAACATTGCTCTCCTCGTTATCCGATTTCCACACTATGGTCGGCGAGACCCACCGGCAGAACTGCGCCCGCGGCAGTAAGTTTATCGGCGCACTTGGGCACGATGCCGGTGGCGTAGAATCGCCCCCGAACCTTGCCGTTCGCGCCAATTCCCTTCTTCTCGAACAGGAAGATGTCCTGCATGCTGACCACGTCTGAAAAGGCGCCGGTGAGCTCAGTGATGTGCGTGATGCGGCGCGAGCCGTCGCTCATACGGGAAGCCTGCACGATGATGTGCACGGCGGCTGCCACCTGGGCGCGGATTGCTTTCTCTGTCAGCTTCACTTCGCCCATCATGGCCATGGTCTCCAAACGGGCCAGAGCGTCGCGGGGCGTGTTGGAGTGGATGGTCGCGAGCGAGCCGTCGTGGCCGGTGTTCATGGCCTGCAACATGTCCAGAGTTTCTTCACCGCGGACTTCGCCGAGGATCACGCGATCGGGACGCATACGCAGTGCATTGATGACGAGCTCACGCTGGCGGATGGCGCCCTTGCCTTCCACGTTGGGAGGGCGGGTTTCCAGGCGCACCACGTGATCCTGGCGCAGCTTCAGTTCGGCCGAGTCCTCGATGGTAACGATGCGCTCCTTCTCCGAGATGAAGCTGGAGAGCGTATTGAGCAGCGTCGTCTTACCGGAACCGGTTCCACCGGAGATGATGATATTCAGCCGGGCCTTCACACAGCCTTTCAGAAATTCCATCATGGGCGGAGTCAG
>JAICMT010000463.1 GCA_025929125.1 Acidobacteriaceae bacterium
ACGCCAACACGTGCTGAACAATAGTGCACAATCGCTTATTTTTGAGTCGTTTATTCCGCGGCGGTCGCTTGGGCTTGAGATGGGCGGCGGATGTTCGGCTGCGGCCGGGGCGGTTGCCGCGGAATCCATTGCAGGAGGTTTGGGTCATGGATGATCGAATGATTCCTCCCCCGCCGGGCCGGGCGGTAATCCGAAGGTGCGAAGCGAGCCGGTTCCAAAAGGATCTGTTGGCCCGCGCCTATCAGCACATTTCTCCCGAGGTTCGGCGCACGCTGATCGACGGCGCCGCCCCGGCCCCGGGTCAGAGGTACCAGGGGGCGACTTTAACAGCCAGGCGTCTGGCCCGGGGAGCGTGAGCCATGCTAATCCAATGCAATACCATCGAACAATACCATCCCCTCCGCGCGGCGCTTTACGCCCGCGTCTCCTCCGAGCAGCAGGCGCAGGCCGGCACCATCGATTCGCAGATCGCCGCGATCCTGACCCGCGCCGCCGAGGAAACCGTTTCGATCGAGCCGGAGCTGCGTTTTGTCGACGACGGCCACAGCGGGGCGACGCTGGTTCGCCCTGCCCTGGAGCGTCTGCGCGACCAGGCCGCCGCTGGAGCCATCGACCGCCTGTACGTGCTCTGCCCCGACCGCCTGGCGCGCAGCTACGCTTATCAGATGCTGCTGGTCGACGAGCTGCAAAAGTGCGGCGTGGAGCTTTTGTTTCTCAACCATCCGCTGGGCAAAACCCCCGAGGACAACCTGCTGCTCCAGGTGCAGGGCATGGTCGCCGAGTACGAACGCGCCAAGATCATCGAGCGCGGACGCCGCGGCAAGCTGCACGCGGCGCGGCAGGGACGAGTCAACGTGATGGGCAAGGCGCCTTACGGCTATCGCTACCTGCCGGCCAGCGGCGGCGAAACGGCGCGCTACCAGGTGGAGTTCGCCCAGGCGTCGGTGGTGCAGGAGATCTTCCAGTGGGTGGCCCACGAGCGCCTCAGCCTCAAACAAGCCTGCAAAAGACTGGAAAAACAGGGCGTTTTATCCCCTTCGGGCAAGGGACGCTGGAATACCTCGACGCTCCTGGGCATGCTGAGGAACCCCGCCTACAAGGGATTGGCCGCCTTTGGCAGGCGACGCAACGGCCCGCCGATCCGGCCACGCCTACGCGTGCGTCGCAACGGTCACGAGCACCCGCGCAACGGTCAAGGCAGTTACCGAACACCCAGCCAGGAGTGGATCAGCATCCCCGTGCCTTCAATCGTCGATGAGGCGCTCTTCGAGGCCGTCAGCGAGCAACTGGCCCAGAACCGCCAGCGTCACCGCCAGGGCCAGCGCCCCATCCGCCACCTGCTGGCGCAACTGCTGGTCTGCAAGTGCTGCGGTTACGCCTACGGCGGACGGTACAACGGCGGCGCCGCCCGCAAGTGCAAGTACAGCTACTACCGCTGCGCCGGAACCGAAGCCCACCGCTTTGGCGGACAAAAGGTCTGTGAGAATAAATCGCTGCGCCAGGACCTGCTCGACGCCGCGGTGTGGAATGACGTGCGGTCGCTGCTGTCGGATCCAGCCCGCGTGCAGGAAGAACTGCAGCGGCGCATCGCTGGCGACCAGCCCGACGCGCAGGCGCAGGCCCACAAAAAGCTGTCGGGGCAGATCGAGAAGGTGCGCCGCGCCATCGCGCGCCTGATCGACGCCTACGGAGAAGGCCTGATGGACAAGAGCGAGTTCGAGCCACGCATCAAATCCGCCCGCACACAACTGGCGCAATGGCAGGAGCAGCTTCAGCAGCAGATCGACCAGCAAACCCGCGCCCGTGAAATGCGCCTGCTGATCGACAACCTGCAAGCCTTCTCCCGGCAAGTCGCCTCGGGCCTGGAGAACGCCGACTGGGCAACCCGCCGGCAGATCATTACAACACTGGTCAAACGCGTGGAAATCGAGCCTGACCAAGTGACCATCGTCTATCGGGTCAACCTCGACCCTTTTGACCCAAGCCCCCGCCGGGGCATTATGCACTATCGTTCAGCACGCCAAAGCGCCCCAAACCACGCCATCAACCCTTTCGTGCAGAACGAAGCCACCTGCCAAAATGGCATCTGCACGCCGCCCCTCTATCGCCGCCCCGCCGCCGTCATCGCCCCACCCACCGCCAGCAGGAACC
>JAICMT010000314.1 GCA_025929125.1 Acidobacteriaceae bacterium
ATAGGCTGCCAGCTCTCTCTGCGGCCGGGCAGCAGGCTCCAACTGCGTCGACCACAGCCCCACGCCCATCCACAGCGCGAACACGGCAGGCAGAACCACCCGGAACGCACGTCGCAGCGCGAGCAGCGTCAGCGCAAACAGCGCTGCCGTACCGCCGGCCAGCAGCACTGGGATTCTTGGACCTTCGAGTGGAATACGCGTCAGGGCCGCGCCTGCGGCAAAACCCAGCAGCGCAAACAGCAGCGGCCCGCGCCGGAACGACAGCGGATGCACATGCGAGCTCCGCGGCCACAGCCGCCGCTCCCGTTCTTCGCTTGTCTCCCGTCTCTTTTCGGGTCTGGATGCACCAGAGGATCGCCGCAACAGGCCGCCCGTCCTTCTCAACACTCTTTCACAGCCCTGCTGCGCCCGCACTCACTTTTCTCGCGAGCGCTTCTCCCGCTGCCGGATTTACTTCGTGCGCCGCAACATCGCCACGGTCTCGATATGCCTGGTCTGCGGGAACAAGTCCAGCAGATGAAGCTCGGTCACTGCATACCCGGCGGCGGTCAATGTGGCCAGGTCGGCGGGAAGCGTGTGCGGCGAGCAGGAGACGTACACAATCTCACGCGCTCCAATGCGGCCCAGCAGCTCGCAAACCTCTTCGCCTGCGCCGGTTCGCGGCGGGTCCAGCAGGATCAGATCGGGCACCTCGCGCTGCACCACCGCCTGATGGAGAAACTCGAGCGTCGTGCTCTTCACGGCATGGCGGTTCGGCATTCTCGCCGAAGCCAGCGCGGTAAATGACGGCTCCGCAACCTCCACCGACGTAATGCGCTGGAACTTCGCGGCGAGGGGTTTGGTGAACAGTCCAACTCCGGCGTACAGGTCCCACGCAAGACTTCCGCTGCGGCCCGCCGTTACCAGCTCGGCAAGCTCCGGAAGCAGCGTGCGATTGACCTGGAAAAACGAGCCTCTCGGAACCCAGTAGGTCGTCTCGGCGAAGCTGCCGTGCGCACTCACCGTGTAGTTGATGCCCCGGCTTCCCCAGGCCGGGCCCGGCCGCGGCTGCTCCGCTCGACGGCTACGGCCTGCTTTGGGAGGCAGCAGGTACATGCCCGCCCCGCACAGCTGCGGAATCTGCTGCTGTATCGCCTCGCACAATGCGGTGAGCTCATTCTCAAAGCGGTCCGGCAGGCCACGCGCCGAGGTCCGCACCAGCAGACTCATCTGCAGTTGGGACTCGTCCGCATTCGTGAACAGCTCCAACTGATCCAGCGTGAATGGCGCCCGTTCGATCCAGGTGATCGAGCGGCGGTTGACCTCGGCCAGAAACGCTTCGGTCGCGTGCCACAGCAGGTCGGCTGAAATCGGGCATTGTGTGACCGGCACAAACGCTGCATGCGCCTGAGCCGCCGGAATGTCGCTGGGGACGGCCTCCTCCAGCGGATCGGCCCCGTCTTGCGGGGTGTCGTCATGTCGGACCGAGAGGTATCCGGCGCGAACCAGCCCGCGATACGGCTGTAGCGTGAATCGGACCCGGTTGCGGTAGCCAAACGGCTGGCCACTGTGCATCTGGATATCGGGCAGGTTCAGGCCAGCAGGCTCCAGCAGGCTCTCCAATTGGCGGCGCTTGTCCGCAAGCTGGGCGTCATAGGCAAGGTTCTGCAGCTGGCAGCCCCCGCAGGGGCCAAAGTGAGGACAGGGAGGAATCGCCCGGCTTGCATCGGTCGCAGGCTCAAGCTGGGGAAGTGGGGTTGCAACAGGGGTCATGGTTACTCGTCTTCGTGCGGCATGTAGAAGAGGCTCAGGCGCGGGAGATGGTAGAGCTCCAGCAGGCGTTTGTGCAGAAACTGTTGCTGCACCTGCCGAATTTGCACTGCGTGCATTTTACCGCGATACGGGGCCAGCTCCCGGTCGGCCTGCGCCCGCAACGCCGTCAGCTCCGGCTCGGGCGTTGCTGCTGTCAGCGCCCCAAACAGTTTCTCTTCGAGCACCGTCAGCACCCGGTCCAGGTCTTCGAGCGACTGCGCATCCAGCATCCGGGCCAGCTCGTGATGCCGTGCCGCCGCTTCGGCCGCTGCCGCTCCCGCAGGCGGCTCCAGCCGGGCTGCGGCTGCCTCAAGCTCCGCCGCATTTCGGGTCAGATACCGGGCGATCCGCCCTGCCTCAAAGCCCGACTCCCGCGGCGCGCCCGCCGCTTCGCTCCCGATGGCCGCATCCCGGGCCTGCTCCGCGGCCTCCAGCACCGCCTGCGAGCACCACGCCAGCCCATTCACCTTCCGCTGCCGCCGTGTGCCAACCCGCGCTCGCTGCGCGTCATGCTTGTCGAAGGCCCCATCAATCCCGCGCAGCACCGCCTCCAGCGGAACTCCCGCCTCGCGCCACGTCTCAATCAGCGCCCAGTCCAGCGTGGAGAGCATCAGAATCGAGCCCCGCCGCTGCTGAAACCTCGCCTCAATCTCCGTGAAGTAGTTGAAGTAATTCAAGCCCACACCCTGCTCCGCAACTGCCGCTGCTCCCTCCATTGTGCGCCAGAACCATTCGGCTTCGCGCTCACTCTCTCAGGACCCAGAATCTCTCGTAACCTCAATCGGGTGACCATTGTTCCCGAAGTACCCGCCCGAGACCTGCATCCGAAACCTTGGAAAGCGGGCCGGAAGGTTCTCTGGGCACTCCCTGGCAGGTGCTTGCTCGAGAGGCACCGCTCAAAACATCACACCCTGAGAGCGGCCCCTGGCGGACCGCTCTTCCTTTTTGGTCATAGAGCCGCTTCTGCTCAGGCTGGCTATAATGAAGCAACAGGAGAGCGCGCTCCGCAGCAAACTTCTTAGCTGAATCAACAGTTTGCCTCGCCGCCCTACCCCAGGGTCATCATGGTCTTCGTCCTCGACAACTACGACTCCTTTACTTACAACCTGGTCCAGTACATGGGCGAGCTGGGGGCAGAGGTCGTGGTTCGCCGCAACGATGAGCTCACCCCGGAGGAAGTTGAGGCGCTCCGGCCTTCACACATCGTCATCTCGCCCGGCCCCTGCACACCGCAGGACGCCGGCATCTCCATCGAGCTGATCCGGCACTTCGCGCGTCCCGGCGGACCCCGGACGCCGCTGCTGGGCGTCTGTCTCGGCCATCAATCCATCGGGGCGGCGTTTGGCGGAAACGTGGTCCGCGCGCCGAAGCTCATGCACGGCAAGACCAGCGAGGTGGAGCACGACGGCCGCACCATCTTCGCGGAAATTCCTTCCGCCATGACCTGCACCCGCTACCACTCGTTGATCGTCTC
>JAICMT010000237.1 GCA_025929125.1 Acidobacteriaceae bacterium
ATTCCTTCTTTTTCCCACGCGCATCGGCACCCACACCATAGGAGACACCCAATGCCTGGAAAGGTTGCACCGGATCGCCCTCAAACCCCTGATAGCGGAGGTATTTATCTCACTTCTTTTGCGGCAGATAAACATGAGATTCCAGCTGAATACCGCAGATTGGAATCGCAAGCGTTCCGCTTGCCTGAGCCTAATGCCGAAAAAAGGGGGCCGCAAGTACCGGCGACTGGCATCGCCGGACTTGAAGCCCCTCTCCCAGGTCTGTGTTGCAAGATCATCATGGGAGACTGCAGCCCACAGAACAAGAGTACTGAGGTATCGAGCCAATAGTAACCAGTCTTATTTACCCAATCGTTAACCAGCCCGCTAGAGTCACAAACCGATTGGCGTACGTCTTATATCTGTCATCCATCGACCTAGACCTGTTCCTGAAAGGACTCGTTAATGAAGCGTCTGCCCGTACTTCTGCTCGCCCTGGCCATTTCTGCGCCATTCGCCTCGGCACAAACATCCACCTGGGTCCCCGACAAGGCGCACAGCAGCGTGGCCTTCTCCATCCTCCATCTCAGCATCTCCAAGGTCCGTGGCCGCTTCGGCAACATCTCTGGCAGTGTGGTTTGGAACGAGCCCGACATTACCAAGTCCACCGTCAACGTCACAATCGACACCACCACCGTGGACACCGGCGTCTCCCAGCGCGACAACGACCTCAAGAGCGCCAACTACTTCGACGTTGCACAATTTCCGACCGCCACATTCGTCAGCACCAGCGTCGCCCGTAACGGGAAGAACCTCACCGTCAACGGCAACCTGACGCTGCACGGCGTCACCAAGCCGGTCGTGCTGCAGGTCGAAGGTCCGGTCGGCCCGATTCAGGCCATGGGCAACAAGACGCATGCCGGTTTTTCCGCGACCACGACGATCAGCCGAACCGCATTCGGCATCGCAGCAAAAACTCCGGCGGCAATGGTGGGGGATGAGGCCAGCCTCAACATCGACCTCGACCTCGTAAAGCAGTAGAAACTGCTGGCTCCGCGGCCTCAAAACGAGGCCTCACATACTACTGAGGCGGCCGGTGCTCAACCAGAGCACAGCCGCCTCACGGTGTTTGCACGTGCAGGTTCTCTTCCGTGCCTAGTCGGCGCTAGGAAAGCTTTGTCAACGGATGCACAGTAAGCGCAATGCGGTTCGTCACACCCACCTTTCGCATCAGCCGCCCAATGTGTGCCTTCACCGTGCTCTCGTCAATGTCGAGAGCCATCGCGATCTCCCGGTTGGATCGACCCGCGTGCAGTAACCCGAGCACGTCCCGTTCGCGGGCGGTAAACATCGGCATAGACGCTGCGCCCGGTCGGCCCAGCTCTCGGCGGTCCAGCAGCCGCGCCAGTACCTTGCGAGGCGCCCACACCGACCCATCCTTTACGATCTGAACCGCCATGCGCACCTCGGTCTCGGGTGCATCGAGCGTCAAATAGCCCTTCGCCCCCGCGCCGATGATCCGCTCTACGTAATCCTGCGATGTTGTGGTTCCCAGAATCAGCAGCTTCACCAGCGGATGCGTGCTTCGCAATGCGGCGATTACCTCAAATAGTTGTGGCGTGGTTTCGGCGTCGATCAGAACTAAGTCCGGGTCGCGTCCTTTGAGGCCCGCCGACACCGTCATGGGCACGATCTCGGTGCCGAGTGCGTCGGAGCAGATCGCCGTCAGCCCGGCCAGCCGCAAGGGATCGTTGGTGATCACTCCTACCCGCTCCTGCGCAGGCTGTGTCACATGCGGCTCCACGGGCCCACTTCCCACATCTTCTTTCTCACGTCAGCCCCGATGCTCAATAAAATGCAAGGCTGTTCTCCGTGGGAAGGAGCAAATCCGTGCGGCTCCCCCACAGCGAAGCATGCACGCGTTACAGCTTCGGCAATACGATACCTTGCTGCTTCTGGTACTTGCCCTTCCGGTCCGCATAGCTGATCTCGCAAACCTCGTCCGACTGGAAGAACAAAATCTGGCAAAGGCCCTCATTCGCGTAGACCCGCGCGGGCAGCGGAGTTGTATTTGAGATTTCAAGCGTCACAAACCCCTCCCACTCCGGCTCGAACGGCATTACATTGACGATGATCCCGCAGCGCGCATACGTGCTCTTGCCCACGCAGATTGTCAGCACGTCCCTCGGAATCCGGAAGTACTCAATCGAGCGCGCCAGTGCAAACGAGTTCGGCGGAACGATCACGCTTGGCGCCTGCACGGAAACGAACGAGCGCTCGTCAAAGTCCTTCGGATCGATGATCGCCGAATTCACATTGGTGAAAATCTTGAATTCGTCGGAGACTCGCAGATCGTATCCATACGATGAAAGTCCGTACGAGATGCACCCTTCGCGCACCTGCTTCTCGCTGAAGGGTTCAATCATCTTGTGTTCCACTGCCTGCTGCCGGATCCAGCGGTCGCTCTTGATCGCCATTCTTTTTCGTTTCCTGCCTGGGCTCTTCCGTCTGCTTCCGCGCGGCCTTTCCGACCGGGCTACACAGCAACTGGGCCGTTTCCTTTGGGATAGCTGCATCTTACGGCAGGGCAGCCGCATTGACAATCCACCGCATGTGTTCCTAACATGCTGAAAAGGACGTGTTTGTACGCGGCGCAAACATCTTTCCACAGAGAGGCGACCCAGGGTGATCAAACAGGACCTGATACAACGAATCGTTGAGCGTACCGGCCTTCCCAGAACGAAAGCCGAAGACGCGGTCGATGCAATCTTCGATGCCATGAAGAAAACACTGATTGCTGGTGACCGTATCGAGCTGCGAGGCTTCGGGGTCTTTACGGTCAAGCCCCGCAAAACAGGAATTGGCCGTAACCCACGCACCGGCACCGAGGTCAGCATCGCTCCCGGCAAGGCTGTCCGCTTTAAGCCTGGCAAGGATCTTCACCTCATGGATGGGTCCACCGCGGCAGCAGCCGAAGCCGAGGGCTGAAGTCCCGCGCCTGACCGGCAGCTCTCCCGCGCTTTGACCGGCACGCGCCGGAATCTCGCCCTGAATTCATACGCCCTTTCGCTTCGCCGGATCCGCTGTTGCCCCGTTCAGACCTGCTATGTTCAGAGGCAGCAACGGCAACACCTGCGGCGGTCTTCCGCCCGGATAAAAGGGTCGGCGGCAATGATCAAAAGGACGGTACGAGCAATGAGTCTTGGAGTACTGGGTATTGCAACGGCTGCGGCCGGTGCGCAAACTCCCGCGTTTTCTGGCCTGAAGGATCCGCTGCACATCTGGGTGGGAAATCCGGATGCCGCTCAGGCCCGAGCCTGGGCCGATGCCCACCTGGCCGCCGCACAGAATGCCATTGAGAAGCTGCTTGCCGTACAGGGTCCCCGCACCGTAGAGAACACGCTGGTCCCCTTCGATGACGCCCAGCTTGAGCTTGAAACCGCATCCAACGGCGGCAGCCTGCTCACCAATGCCTCGCCCAACAAGGCGCTGCGCGATATTGGCGATGAAGTCTCGCAAAAGGTCTCTGCTGCGGCCACATCGCTCAGCCTCAACGTCGAGGTCTACAACGCGCTCAAATCTATTGACGCCGCCAAAGCCGACACCGTCACTCGCTATTACCTGGAGCACACACTCCTCGACTACCGCCTCAACGGCATCGACAAGGATGCAGCCGCCCGGGACCGCATCCGCAAGCTCAACGATCAGCTCACCTCGGAGGTGCTGCACTTCCAGCGCAACATCGCCGAAAGCCAGGGCAGGGTTACGCTCAACAGCGCGGCCGACCTCGCCGGCCTGCCCGAAGACTTCATCGCGCGTCACGCGCCCGGTCCCGACGGGAAGATCGTCATCACCACCGACGAACCTGACTACCGGCCGGTGATGACTTATGCCAAGAGCGACGACCTGCGGCAAGGTCTCTATCTCGCCTACAACAACCGCGCCTACCCTGCGAACAAGGACCTTTTACAGCAGATCCTCAAGACGCGCTCGCAACTCGCGCACGAGCTCGGCTTCGACAACTGGGCTGAGGTCGCAACCTCCAACAA
>JAICMT010000254.1 GCA_025929125.1 Acidobacteriaceae bacterium
GTCAGCTACGGCATCATGCAGGAGCACGGTGGCAAAATGCACGTGGAGAGCACCGTGGGCTCCGGGACCATCTTCCGGCTTGAATTCCCGCCCGCGGCGACACTGGCGCGTGAGGCGAGTCCGGGCGAGAGCAACCGGCCCGCGATAGGCACCACGGTAACGGCGTGACCCGGCGCACGTCAGAAAGCAACAGCGAGGCAATATGTCGGATGCAACCGCAACCTTGAACATAGAAGAAACGGCGCCCCGCTCCGCCCCGCCTGATCCCCGGCTCGCCGGACCTGCCGGCGTGCTCATCATCGATGATGAGGCGGCCATTCGCGACTCCCTCGAGACGCTGCTCACCATGGAGGGCTTCCAGGTCACCACGGCGGTGGATGGCGCCTCCGGCATCGAACAGCTGGCCCAGCGCGAGTTCGACCTGGTGCTTCTGGATCTCTCCCTGCCGGGCGAGAGCGGCATGGAACTGCTGCCCAAGATCCTCGAGATGCATCCGGGGATGCCCGTCATCATGATCACCGCCTTCGGCACTGTCGCGAATGTGGTGGAGGCTATCCGCGCGGGCGCGGAAAACTTCGTTCAGAAGCCCTGGGACAACGAAAAGCTGCTGGCGGATATCCGTGCCGCCGTTGCCCGCAAGCGTGCCGAGGAAGAAGTCGTCCAACTCAAGCGCACTCTCAAGCAGCGCTACAACTTCGAGAACATTATCGGCAAGAGCGATCCCATGCTGCGGCTCTTCGACCTCGTTGCCCAAGTCGCGCCCAGCCGCTCCACCGTGCTCATCCAGGGCGAAAGTGGCACTGGCAAGGAGCTCATCGCCAAGGCGCTGCACGCCAACTCGCCCCGCCGCGACAAGCCCTTTGTGCCCGTCAACACTGGCGCGGTACCCTCCGATCTGCTGGAATCGACGCTCTTCGGTCACGTCAAAGGCGCGTTCACCTCCGCTGTCGCGGCTAAGAAGGGTCTCTTCGAGGTGGCAAACGGCGGCACCCTCTTCCTCGATGAGATCGGCACTATGAGCATGGACATGCAGGCCAAGATCCTGCGGGTCCTGCAGGACCGCCGTTTCATGCACCTCGGCGGCACGCAGGAGATTCAGGTCGATGTCCGTATCATTGCCGCCACGAATGTAGACCTGCAGGTCGCCGTCCGCGAGGGTCGTTTCCGCGAGGACCTGTTCTATCGGCTCAACGTCATCTGTCTGGAGCTTCCACCGTTACGGGCCCGCCGCCAGGACATTCCGCTGCTCGCCGCGCACTTCCTGAAGATGTACGCCGACGAGAACGGCACCGCCGTTCCCTCGCTCGCGCCGGACGCCATGCGCATCCTGATGGACTATGAGTGGCCAGGCAATGTCCGCGAGCTCGAAAATGCTATGGAGCGCGGCGTTGTGCTCGCCACCTCCAGCGCCATCACGCCCGATCTGCTGCCCGCGTCCCTCACCGGCAACAATTACTCCGCGACGCTGCTCGATCACCGCCCGGACGCCAGCCTGTTCGACCTGATGGAAGAGATCGAACGGCGCATCATCGCCGACCGCCTGGAGCGCTGCCACTGGAACCAGACCGAGGCTGCCGAGTACTTCAAAATCCCTCTTTCGACGCTCAATCAGAAGATCAAGCGCCTCAACGTCGAGATCAAGAAACGCGGCCGCGAATAATTCGCTGGCTGTCAGATCTCTAGAGCTGCAGCCTTAGCGGGCTGCATCCAGCAACCGGCGATTTTTTCCCGTGCTGATCAGGTTGGCCAGAATCCGGTAAGACCCGGGAACGCCCTCCGGCAACTGCCGGTAGAGCGCATACGCCAGGTAGATATAAGCGCCGCGACCGGCCGGCGCCACCAGCAAGCCCCCGCGCTGCGGCTGCTGTCCCTGATCATGGACCTCCGTCAGGGCCGTGAAGTGCGGGTCCCACTTCTCCATGAACCCATGGCCGCGCTCCTCCACCCAACCGTTGAAGTCGGCCGAGGTGATTCTGTTTGGCCAAGTCAGCAGCGGGTTCGTTGGATCGAGCAGCGTCACCGGCGCATCCTCCTCGACCACCTTCTCCGCCGGACCCAGCGTAAGCGGGTAAGGCGAGGAGCCGACAGGAAGGTCGCGGGCCACGTACTGCAGGATCACCACGCCTCCGCCTTGCGCATAGGCCAGCAAAGCAGCGTTCGCGGCCCTCAGGTCAGGATTAGCCTCGTAGGGACGGACGCCGAGAACGACCGCGTCGTACTCCTTCAGCGCTTCCGGCGTAATCTCCGCAGCCTTGAGGATCTGCGGTTTGACGCCCAACTGCTCCAGCGCCTCGGGAACGTCGTCGCCGGTGCCGGGGATATAAGCGATCTTCAAGTTTGGCGCGGTCACCACATCGACCGGTACCACGCGAACGCTCGCCGGCTTGTAAAAGTTCGTGCTCGGAATACCCGGATACCCAACCGTCCGGTACCCCTCGGAGTAAATTTTGCCGTCGCTGTACTTCAGATTTCCGGTCAGCGTCACCGGGGACCTCGGACCTGCCGGCGACTCAGCGGTGAAGTAGAACTCGCCTGGAGCAATCTGCAGATTGCTCCCTCTCTCAACCTTCCATCCTGCAGGACCTTTGAGACTCGCCGACTCTCGGGACACAGTCGCTGGTCTGACGTCCATTTCTACGGGCACGGCTCGCTGGGAAGGGAGAAGGATCTGCGTCCGCCGCGATAGAACCACTGAAACTGGAGGAATCACCACCGCCGGCTGTTGCGCTTGATCGATATGTGTCCCCGCCACCGCGGCCTCAAGCACGACCGGCACCCCCTTGTAGTCGATCTCCGCCCGCGCGCGGAGTGGCGCCGGGGCGAGCGGGGCGTTACGGAGGTTCTTATCCGAAATGTCGTAGAAAGGCTGCTCGATATCACTACGGGAGAAATAGGGTCTCGTCGGGGCAAACCCGCCTGAGTTCTGAACGGTGCGGTCTGCGCGCCAGGATGTATGTGGCGGAACGGTCATGGTCTCGTTTGCCGGAATCTCCGTGCCCTCGACGGTAAACGCAAGACCCTTCAACTCAGCATTCTCGCCGGAGTTATTCGAAGCTTCGACGTTAATGATCAGGGACTTCTGATCCGACAGCACGTTGCCGCCGGCCTCGTTTCCGCCCAACGAGGCGCTAAGGTTCAGACCCGCGGCCAATGCCAGCGCATTATTGAGCTGCGTACGCTTGATTCGCAGCTCGTGGAGCAGGTTAAACGTCTCGTTAGTCGGCAAATCGTTCACCGCCGAGTTCTGCAGCTCAGCCAGCACCCCGTCCAGTTCGGCGAGGCAGTCGTGCAGGATCGGAGCAATCGCCTCAGGTTTCGCCGGCTCGAACTGCTGCTGGGCTTTGGCGAGTGCATCGTCGATCCGCTGCAGGCCAGGGCGAAGCTTCGATTCGGCCTCTGGCGCGAGCGAAGCGATGCCCGCAAATGAGGTATCAATGCCCTCGAAGAAACCGCCCGGCTCAAGGCCGGAGTCATCGCCGTCAGGCTGGTGAAGCATCGACCCGTAACGGTGATAGTTGACATCGAACTTACCGGTCGGTGTAGGACGGCCTCCGCGACCGATCTGGGACTTCTGCAGCCCGAGACCCTGGCGCGCAAACTGCACATAGCTCAACCCGCCAAGCAGCGGATCGGTCGATCCCTCCGGCACCACAACGTTGGCTTTCGGCGCTGTTGACGTCACCTTGCCTGTGACATAGTTGGTGAACTGCGGCCGCACGTACTGGTTGGTGGCGTAGTCGAACATGCCCTTGCTGTCGATGCGGGCAAAAGGAATGCGCGCGTAAACCTTGAGCGGCTGCCAAGGTGCAAGTCCGGCGGCGATCTGATCAGGGAAGACCGA
>JAICMT010000042.1 GCA_025929125.1 Acidobacteriaceae bacterium
CAAGATTTGGCGCGGATACGCGTTCCCCGGCGAGATTGGCGGGATCATTCTGTGGTGTGAACTGGGCCTGTGCAGCCAGCGATATCGAGAGAACAACTGCGGACAGACGTGCGGCGGCCGAGCGAACCTTCATGCCTGGTGGACCCCTGAACGAAACGACGGATGCAAGTCTTCCCCAGTATCGCATCCGGGTGCAGATTGGATGAATACCATCGAACGACGACGCATTCGAGACAAAACCGAGCTTGTCCCTAATGGGCCTCTTCGCGCGCCCAGTGGAAGGCCAGGCCTCCCTGCGCGAGGAAGGGTGAGCCGAGCGAAAGATTGGGCGTCCGGGCGACCTGCTGACGCTGGTTGAGAAGATTATCCAGCAGCAGGGAGGCGGTCCAGTGCGAACCGAAGTCGTGCCGTCCGTACAGACCCATCGAGACGAACGCTGCCAGGGGGAAGACGTTGGAGCTGTCGTCGTAAGCGCGGCCAGTGGCCCGCAACGTCAGAGTCAGCTCGCCCGCGCGACGCTGGGCGGCCCGGAACTGCCCGGTGAAACTCTGGCGCGGAACCTGCGGTATCCAGTTTCCGACCAGCGATGGCTGCGCGGAAAACTCCGTGACCACTGCATGTGCGTACTGATAGCCAAGCCCCGCCGAAAACAGATGGCCAGTAGCCAAATCGAGCCGGAGCTCGGTTCCCTGGCTGACGATCTGGCCCAGGTTTTCGCGCCGGTTGGTAATGGATGTGGCGGTAGAAGAGATCCGCACAGCAGAGACGGGCCGGTTGATCTCGGTCCAGAAGTAGGTGCCGGAAAGAACGGCGAGCGGCGTGGGATTGAGGCGGGTGCCGATCTCCCAGCCCGTCGCGCGCTCTGAGGTCAGCTGCCCGTTGGCGACGGTCGTCTCCTGGCCGACCTGGCCCGTTCGGTAGAGCTCGTTCATCGTTGGAGTGCGGAACGCGCGAAATACAGAGGCGTGAACCGAGCCAAGAGTGCCGACCTGGCGAACGATCCCGAGACGCGGACTGGCAATGAACTCGTTCCGGTTCGGCGTAACAGTGTGCACGACCGGAGCCGTTGCCGAGCCGGCCGAAAGCGCGATGGTATCGAGGTTGGAAACGGAATCCAGCCGCAGAGACAGTGCAGCCGACCAGGGTCCATGCGAGCCGAGCAGCTCGCCGAAGCCGCCAACGAAGCGCTGGCGAGCCGAGGTATCTGCCACTCCGTTGCGATGGCCCGCGGAGATCGGCGTCTCGTCGTCCGTGGCGCGAATGTCGCGTACGTCGAAGCCTGCGACCACCGCAATACGACGTAGCGCGGCGGAGGCATCGGTGGACGCGCCTAGCTCCTGGGTTCGTACCCGCTGGCGACGGGTAAGATTCTCGACTGTGCGGGCCGCATTGGTCGAGGAAAAGGTCTGGCGATAGCCTTCGTTGCTGCCGAAGACGCGGGCACGCCCGGACACCATGGAACCGGCTGACCAGTCCCCTCCCGCGATGTAGCGCCACAGCCGCGTTCCATTGGTCTGCACGATGGTGCCGTTGTTGCGGGCTTCGTTGAACACGTTGCCAATCAGAAAGAGACGGTTCGAACCGGAGAACAACCGATCCGTCTCACTGCGCAGCGTCTGGTAATGAACGTTTGCTGGCTGGTCAATGGGCCCGGCGATCTGGGGAGCAATTGCAAGATATCCGGCGGTGCGGTAGCTGTCCGCGGCGATGAGCTGGCGCACGCGCCGGTTGCCGATATCAGCCCGTCCGGAGATAACCGATGTGTCCTGACCGCCCCCTAAAACGGATAGATCGAACAGCGCCGGAGTGGGCTGCGCCAGTGCGACGTTGATGACGCCGCCGAGCGCGCTCGATCCGTAGAGGTCGGAGCCGCCGCCGGTCGCCAGTGCAACTCCGGCGATGGCCTCCTGCGGAATCTCATTCCAGTGGATCCACCCACCGAATGCATCATTCAGCGGCACGTCTTGTTCCATAACCAGCGAGCGGCTTGCGGCTGTGGAACCGAGGCCGCGCAGCGAGATTCCCTGGCTCGTCGGATTCTGCACGCGCGAGCTGGAGCGGCGGAAGAGCTCGAATCCGGCCTGCTGCCGAAGCCTGTCGTCAAGATTGAAGGCAGGGAAGTCGCGGAGCTGCTGTGGCCCGAGAGTGTAGACGGTATTGGAGGTCGCAGGCAGGTCGATGGAGGAGCGCGTCGTGGTGACGGTCACCTGCTGCTGCACTTCGGCGGGTTCGAGCGTGAGCACGATCGTGGAATCAGCGGCGCGTGCCCGTACGGGCTCTGAGCGCATCTCCGGAGCGGATGCGCGCAGCATCACGTTGCCGGCTGCCGGGTAGTCGAGCGTGAAGACGCCGGCCGCATCCGAGGTGGTGTGAACCTCGCCTTGTGGGCCGCTGGCCACCACTTGGGCATCTGCAACCGGCCGGCCGGTCTCGTCCTTCACGGTACCGCTCAGGTGGGAAACAGCCTGGGCCGAGGCGACGGCAGCGATGGAAAACAGCAACAGTAAATGGGCGCAGGCACGAATAGTTTTTTCAGTCATGAGGGAGGAATTCCGAGAGCTTCGGCGGCAATTCGGCTGCAGAGGCTTACCCCCTTATAATAGAGGCATATGGTGCGCGATGGCATCTTCTATGCGCTGGGATTCTGTATCGCTGCTGCGCTCCTCTGGCTGATTACTCAGTCGGTGTGGCTTACCGCTATTCCAATTCCGCTGGCGCTGTTCTTTCTCTGGTTCTTCCGCGACCCGAAGAGAAACGTCCCGAGCGGCCCCGGTGAGATCGTTTCTCCGGCAGATGGTGTGGTGACGGAGGCCGACTGGATTGAGACTCCAGAGGGCAGCCGCTATCGCATCAGCATTTTCCTCAATGTCTTCGATGTCCATGTGAACCGGTCGCCCGTAGCGGGAACGGTACGGTCCGTCGATTACCGCGAAGGCGCTTTCATGAACGCCATGAAGCCAGAGTGCGGTCTGCTGAACGAGCAGACTCTGGTCGTGATCGACGCGGGCGAATACGATGTGAGCTTCAAACAGATCGCGGGCCTTCTGGCTCGGCGCATCGTATGTAAAGTGAAGCCGGGAGACAGGCTGGAACGAGGGCAGCGCGTGGGCATGATCAAGTTTGGTTCGCGTACGGATGTGCTGATGCCGGCCGATGTCGCGCCCCGGGTGAAGACGGGCATGCGCGTGAAGGGCGGCTCAACCGTGCTGGCTGTGCTGGCGGTTGCCAGCCGCGAAGATCACAGCCACGTTGCCAGCGTGGTGTCCTGATGGCCGATGAGTTGGAGCTGGAGGACTATGGCCACCTTGGCCCGAGAAGAAAACGGCCGAGTCGCGGCATGTTCGTTCTACCGTCGCTGTTTACGGCGGGCAACATCGCGGCCGGTTACTACGCTATCACCCAGAGTATTCAGGGAACCGCCACGGACCCGGGATACTTCGATCGCGCCGCTCTGGCGATTGGAGTCGCGGTGCTCTGCGACGGCCTCGATGGCTTGGTCGCTCGCATGACTCGGACTACGAGCGACTTCGGCAAAGAGCTGGATTCGCTCGCCGACGTGATTACCTTCGGCGTGGCGCCGAGCCTGCTGGCTTACGTCTGGGGATTTCGCATGTTGCCGCCGACGCTCTATCCGGCCATGCGAGGCAATGTGATCCACGCTGGCGTGTTTGCCTGTTTTCTTTTCGTCATCTGCGGCGCCAGCCGGCTCGCCCGGTTCAACATCAGCGTTAATCCGCAGCCACGCAATCCAGGCAAGCCTGGGCGCAAATACTTCGTGGGAATGCCGATTCCGGCCGGTGCGGGCGTCGTCGCCGCGACAGTGCACTGCTTCCGTGGCTCTCCTATCGACAATCCGCGTATTTCACTCGTCTGGCTGGTTCTAATCCTGTTTACCGGCTTCCTGATGGTCAGCAACTGGCGCTTCTGGAGCGCCAAGGAGATCACCTCTGGGCATCGGCAGCCATTTCAACTCTTCACCCTCATTGCGCTGATCGGGGCGTTGATCGCGTGGAACTCCGAGCTGATGCTGATGGTCATCACGCTCGGGTACCTGGTTTCCGGCGTGCTGGCGCGCCTGGCCTATGGTTGGGGCCGTCGCAGGCGGCGCCTGCATCCGGCCGATGTCAACTCTGCCTCCGACTAGCTCCAGGCTGCGCAAGTCCGCCCCAGTTTTCGTGAGGCTTTTTTGAGCGCGCGCTAGTCTACGAAGACATGATAGAGTGCCGTTGCCGGAAAACTACGCTGGCGAACGTTGCGCAATGCGAACTGGGCATTGCGTTATACCCATCCCCGACGCCGAGCCGAACCCTGACCCCAGCTAAGGAAAGTTGAATGGAATACCCGCAGACCGCATCCAGAAAGAGCATTCAGCCCGATCGCCAAATTGCACCTGTACTTGGAGATACAGCCTGGCGGGATTTCCCGCGAGCACGCGCCGCCCGCGCAGCCCGGCTGAGCTCTTCCGCCGCTCTGGTTGCCCTGTTCTGTACCGTCGCAGCGCCGGCCCAGGGAGTCAGGACGACCTGGAAGGACTATTTGGGCGGCCCCGACAGCTCCCACTACTCTGGCCTGAAGCAGATCAACACCGGCAACGTGAAAAATCTGGACGTCGCCTGGAGCTACCTCACTGGCGATGACGTGACCTACACCTTCAGCCCGTTGGTGATCGACAACATCGCCTACGTGGCGGCGAAGCAGGGCTCGCTGGTGGCGCTGGACGCAACCAGCGGCAAGGAACTCTGGTCCCATGCTTTTGTCGCAGCGAACAGCGCGCCTTCGCGCTTTGGCGGAATCGCCGGCATGCGCGGTATGAACTATTGGGAGAGCAAGGACCGCAAGGACCGACGCGTGCTGGTATCGGCTGGCGGCTTCATCTATGCGCTGGACGCAAAAACCGGCAAGCCGGTGGACTCGTTCGCAGATCACGGCAAGCTGGATCTGAAG
Source organism: Acidobacteriaceae bacterium (assembly GCA_025929125.1). Classification (GTDB taxonomy): domain Bacteria; phylum Acidobacteriota; class Terriglobia; order Terriglobales; family Acidobacteriaceae; genus Edaphobacter. The sequence goes on from JAICMT010000042.1 coordinate 4,945, forward strand.
CTAGGGATCGACCGGACCAACAGGCCGCTCTCGTCCAGAACTCCGGGGCGGGTGTTTGAGAACATTCTTATTCTGGGCAGCGCAACCGGAGAAGGCTACCTCGCTCCTCCAGGGGACATCCGCGCCTTCGACATCCCGACAGGCAAACTTCTGTGGGTCTTCCACACGATTCCGCGACCCGGCGAGATGGGATACGACACCTGGCCTAAAGATGCCTACAAGTACATGGGTGGCGTGGACGTGTGGGGCGAGATCACTGTGGATGAGAAACACGGCATCGCGTTCTTCCCCATGGCTTCGGCGAAATATGAGTTGTATGGGGGAGACCGGCCGGGCAACAACCTGTTCGCCGATTGCCTGCTGGCGCTGGATGCGCGCACGGGAAAATACCTCTGGCATTACCAGACCGTGCACCACGATGTCTGGGACTACGATCCGAACGCCGCTCCGCAGCTCGCCACAGTCAAGCACGACGGCAAGATGGTGGACGCAGTTGCGCTGGCTTCGAAGAACGGCTTTCTATACGTCTTCGACAGAGTGACCGGAAAGCCGCTGTGGCCGATCGAAGAGCGCCCCGTACCGCAGAGCGATGTGCCCGGCGAAGTCACCTCGAAGACACAGCCGTTTCCCACGGTCGTGCCGCCCTTCGGACGTCAGGGGATGACGGTCAAGGACATGTACACGGGCTTCATGAAGCCGGATGAGGTGGAGCATTGGCGCGATCGGCTGACCAAGGCGAGGACCGGCTTCTACACGCCGCCTGAAGTTGGGGTGGATACCATCAACCTGCCCAGCGTCAACGGTGGCGCGCTGTTCTTCAACACCGCAGCCGATCCGACCAATGGGACGGTTTACGTTGTGTCGAAGGATATGCCGTCGATTGTGAAGCTGGTCCCGGCCGGGGAATCGACCAGCGCCAATGCAGGAATGTCGGTGCCGTCGCGTCCGCGCACTGCAAGGCCGTCCCGGGGAGGCGCTCCTACGGCAGAACAGATGGGGCGCGGTGTGTACGAACAGAACTGCGTCGTTTGCCACGGTCCGGAGTTGAAGGGGGATCGGGGGCCAGCACTCGATACCGTCGTCGGGCGCCTTGGTCCGGAGGCCACGCGCAATGTGATCACCAAGGGCAGAGCGAGCATGCCTCCGTTCGGCTCTCTTCCGGCGCAGGCTCTGGACAACCTGATGGCATTCCTCAAGGCACCGGATCTCGCGCCTCCCGGCTCGGCTCCTTCCGCTGCCATACAGGCGCTATCCCGATCCATGACGGAGCCGCCTTACCCAAGCGACGTCGAGGCTCCGCCCTCGCGCTACAAGACCGGGTATGGCGACGAGCCGTATATCGTCACTCCGCCGTGGAGTGAGCTGGTGGCGTATGACCTGAACACAGGAAAGATCAAGTGGCGCACGCCCTATGGCGACACTCCGCAGGCCGGCCCAAGCGACAAGATGCGCGGCAATATCTACGCCAAGAGCGGACCGGTGATTACGGCCGGCGGGCTGATCCTGTTCGCGGGGGGCGATTCCAAGCTGTATGTCCTAAACAGTGCTACCGGCGAGGTGATCCTCACCAAGGACCTGCCGAATGGGTCGCAGGGTGTACCGGCGGTATATGAGGTCAACGGGCGCGAATACATTCTGCTCGCCGTTAGCGGAGGAGCCAATCCATATCCCGAAGGCGCCTACATGCCGCCCGGCGGGGTTCTGCCGCCCGCGATCTCCAAGGGATATATGGCGTTCGCCCTTCCAGTCGTAAAGAAATAGCTATTCGCAACTCAGGTTGAAATTCGATCCAGAGGAAAAAGCACATGTTCGATAAGCGGTCCTGGTTTTCAGCAGTCCTGGTAATGTTTGCTTCGGCATCGATGTTCGCAGCCGGTCCGTCCTTCCAGCCCGATGTGACGTTGACCGGCTCATCCCTGGCCGGATGGCACACCGTGGGGCAGGCGAAGTGGAGTGCCAGAAACGGCGAACTGGTGGCAACGCCCGAATCAGGCAACGGTGGCTGGCTGATGTCGGATCATGGCTACCAGGACGTTGGACTCTACGCGGACTTCCGCTGCTCCGGGCCCTGCGAAGCCGGAGCGCTCTTCCGTGCTCAAAAGACGGCTAGCGGCTGGAAAGGGATCTTCGTTTCCTTGACGGAGCCCGACACTCCTTCATATAGCGTCACCCTCGACGCGCAGGGCAAGATTCTCACTCGCGAGAAGCTGCGCCGCGGCGGAGGCCTGATCCGGATTGCTCCTCCAGAAACCGGCAACGCGAACGGTCCGCAGCGTCGCTTTACGCCTCCCGCGCGGCCCAAAGTGGACTTGCCCTTCACATACAACGAGGGCAAGCTGAGCGCCACCGACTGGAACGGCATTGAGATGCTGCTCGATGCCAATATTGTTCGAGCGATTCTCAACAATGGCCGCGAAGCCGGAGGAGTCACGGACGAAGGCTATGGACCCTTCGCACTTTATGTCGGGGGGACCGGCGAAGTTCACTTCAAGAACGTCGGATTCAAGGATCTCGGACTTCAGGTGCGCGTACCGGAGAAGACCTCCAGCAACTTCCGCAAGCAGCAGGTCAGCGATTTTTACTATTCAATGACCGCCGCTGCCGCCGACTTCAACCATGACGGCGTTCAGGATATCGTCTCCGGACCGTATATCTATTACGGGCCGGACTACACCAAGCGGCGGGAGATCTCGCTTGCCGAATCCACCAATCCTTCCACCTCCTTCAACTCCTATTGGGTGGAGTACGCGGAGGATTTCACCGGTGACGGCTGGCCGGACATCATCAACGTAACTTACGGCGGTGCGAACAGCGGTGTCTTTCTCTACGTCAATCCCAAGGGCGAGAATCGCCGCTGGGACATGTACAAGGTTGTGCCCAACGTACAGAGCGAGATCGCAGTCGTCGGAGATGTAGATGGTAGTGGCAAGCCTGCCGTAGTCTTCATGGGCGAAGGGTACGTCAGCTATGCCAAACCGGACCCTGCCAATCCCACCGGCTCCTGGGTGGTACATCATGTCTCCGAGCAGGGGTATGGCGGCGCGCACGGCATCGGAATGGGTGACGTGAATGGCGACGGACGCGTGGACATTCTGAACATGTACGGCTGGTGGGAGCAGCCGCCGGCCGGGAGCACGGAGCCTTGGAAATACCATCCTGAAGTTTTCGGCCGGTATGGCCGGGGGATCGCCGGTGGAAGCGTCATGACCGTCTATGACGTCAACGGCGACGGGTTGAAGGATGTGGTGACCTCGCTGAACGCGCACGGATGGGGCCTGGCCTGGTTTGAGCAGAAGCGCGATGCCCAGGGGAAGATCTCCTTCGTGCGGCACATGATCATGGATGACTTTGGAACTCAGAAGGAGAACGCGGGCGGTGTTACTTTCTCCGAACTGCACGGCACCGCCGCTGCCGATATGGATGGTGATGGCATTCCAGACTTCATCGTGGGGAAACGCTACTGGTCCCATAACGCCGACTATCTGGATCCCGATCCCTTTGGCCCGCCGGTCCTGTACTGGTACAAGACCGTGCGCGATCCGAAAGCACCCGGAGGAGCGCGGTTTGTTCCCGAGTTGATCGACAATATGTCCGGGGTCGGCTCCACAATCCTGGTCACCGATCTCAACAAGGACGGAGCCATGGATGTGGTGAGCGGCACCAAGCTCGGAACCTCCATCTTCTGGGGCAAGCCGCACAAAGGTGGTACCGTCGCCGCGAAGCACTAACGGCTGATCTGACGGAAGCGGCACTCATTCCGAGTGCCGCTTTCTTCTGCTAGAGAATGCTTCGAATGCTCCCGCCGTCCACGCCCCACACCGACGACGTGATATACGAGGCCAGCTCGCTGGCTAGAAACACCACCACATTCGCAACCTCGTCCGGCTCACCAAGCCGCTCCAGCGGGAGCTGGCGCAGCTTCATCTCATGGTCCACCGCCTGGCGCGGCGGCAGATGATGAATGGCAGCCAGCCCATCGGCAAAGCCGCCCGGGCGCGACCAGAATGTGCTCCAGATTGGTCCCGGAGCCACCGCATTCACGCGAATC
>JAICMT010000333.1 GCA_025929125.1 Acidobacteriaceae bacterium
AGGCGGCAGCATCGTCGTACGGCTGGCGCATGCGGAAACCGCGCCAGCGGGCACTAAGCTCGCGCAGGCCGCCGCAGGCTCGCAGTTGTCGACTCCAGCCAGCCAGGCCGGGGAGCAGGCGCCACTCTCCCAGGGGCAAGACGGCGTCGCTCAAAACGCGAAGAGGTCTGCTGTCGATCATTCTGGTGCGAGCGTGGCGCAGACCACCAATGCGCAGGGCGAGGACCTTGAGCCTAACTCGGCCGTAGCAGACCGGGAGCAACTGAACGAGGCTCAGAGAGTGTTGCAGAAGGCGATGCTGTCGATCTCCGACGCCAAGGTCAGGAAGCAGCTTGACGATGTAAGGCGACAGCTCAATGACCCGCAGCTCAGGCGACAGTTGCAGGCGGCCAGAGAGGCACTGGCGAAACAGAAGAGTCCTGAGGCGCAGCAGCACATGGACGCAGCCAGGAAGCAGCTCGAAAATCAAAGGCAGCTGCTCGAGCTGGAGGCGAAAGCGATGGAAGAGCTGCGTACTCGCCTGAACAGCCCCGAGTTTCGCAAGCAGATAGCGCAGGCGCGTGCCGCTGCGGCGAATATAGACTCTGCTGAGTATCGCAAGCAACTGGAAGAGATCCGGAAGCGTGGCAACGAGTTCAATACGCCTGAGTTCCAGGAGAGATTGAAGAAGCAGGTTGATCAGGCGCGGAGGCGCGCTGCCGCCGCGCGGGAGGATTCAAGCAAACTGCTTGCGGCAAACGGTGCGCCTGCAGCGCCCCCTCCACCCGTCCCACCGGAAGCGCAAGCGGGCTCCCCGCCTGTGCCTGTAGTTCCAGTGCGAGTGTCCTCTGCAGTCATGGCGGGTCAGATCATCAAACGGGTGGATCCTATCTATCCGCCGGTCGCAAGAGCTTCACAAGTGCAGGGAACCGTTGTGCTGAGCGCGATCATCGGCAAGGATGGATCGGTTGAGAAGCTGATAGTGGTAAGCGGACCGCCCATGTTGATCAGATCGGCAATCGATGCGGTCAGCCAGTGGCAGTACAAACCCTTCCTCCTGAATGGGCAGCCGATCGAAGTGGCAACCACGATCAACGTCAATTACACCTTTGAAGGGAATGCTCCAGCTGCAACTCCCGGCCCACAGTCGAGCCTGCAGTCAGAGCCCTCCGCAAGATCGATCCCAGAGCTGGTTTTCAAAGTAGAGCCGGAGTATACGCCGCAGGCAAAAGCGGCTAAAGTCCACGGCGTGGTCACATTGAATCTTGTCGTCGATAAGCGGGGTCTTCCTACCCATGTCCACGTAGTAAAAGGCCTGGAATCCTCTCTGGACAAGAATGCCGTTGCTACAGTGGAGCAGTACCGCTTCAAGCCGGCTCTGGAAAACGGCCAACCCGTCGAGAAGGCCATCAACGTTGAGATCAATTACCAGTTGTTCTGAGGGGGCGGCTTCTAGCCCGCCGCGGAGGCGGGCTGCGCCTTTGTCTGATCGAGGTTCGTCCGGCCCAGCACGCGCTCGTAGTACTGCTCGTACAGCGGAATGATCCGCGAGGCGCAGAACTGCTCGCTGGCGGTGTTGCGCGCCGCACGGCTCATTGCGCCGAGCCGTTCTTCATCCCGGAGCAGCTCGATCGCCGCAGTCGCCATCGCTTGCACATCGCCCATCGGGAAGAGCAGCCCGTTCACGCCATCGTCAATCAGTTCCGGCACGCCTCCTACGCGGGTCGCGATCGCCGGAACCGAGCAGGCCATGGCTTCTAAAGCGGCGAGTCCAAACGACTCCATCTCGGAGGGCATGAGCATCAGGTCGGCCAGCGGAAGCAGCTCGTTGACGTTGTCCTGCTTGCCCAAAAAGTGGACGCGATCCGCGACGCCGAGACGCAAGGCAAGGTGCTCGGCAGCAGAGCGGTCGGGCCCATCGCCGATCAGCATCAGGCGGGACGGAACGGCTTTTGCCACCCGACCGAAGACCTCTACCACATCGAGCACACGCTTCACCGGTCTGAAGTTGGAGAGATGGACCAGCAGTTTCTCTGAGCCATCCGCGAACTGCGGTCGCATGGCCGCGTACTTCGACGGCACGCGAACATACACATCGCAGTTGACGAAGTTGCGGATCACCTCGATTTCGCTGTGGATATTGAATGCTTCGCGGGTGCGGTCGCGCAGGTGGGAGGAGATTGCGGTCACGCCATCAGACTGCTCGATGCCGAACTGCGTGATCGGTAGGTACGAGCGGTCCATCCCCACCAGGGTGATGTCGGTGCCGTGCAGCGTGGTGATGAACGGCAGATATCGCCGGCGAGCCGCCTCCTGTTGGGTCTCCAGCATCTGCCGGGCGAGCAGGGCAGAGACCGAGTGCGGGATCGCGTAGTGAACATGCAGCAGGTCCAGCGAGTAGAACTCGGCAACTTCAGCCATGCGGGTAGCCAGGGCCAGATCGTAAGGAGGATGCTCGAACAGCGGATACCGGTAGACCTCCACCTCATGGAAGCGGATGTTGGCTTCCCGCCCATTCAACCGGAATGGAGGGGATGAGGTGATGAAGTGAACCTGGTGCCCTCGCGCGGCAAGCTCAATGCCCAGCTCCGTAGCAACGACTCCGCTGCCGCCGTAGGTGGGGTAGCAGGTGATGCCGATCTTGCGTCGAGGCGTGGTCATGCGTCCATTCCGCCGGCTACGGCTCGGGCTTCAGACGTTCACAAGCTCTGAGTTCCGGTCTTGAGCGGCCGCCATGCTGCGGATGGACTCGGTGAATGGGGCACGAAGCACGCCACGCTCCGTAATGATGGCGGAGATGTTCTTCGCCGGCGTGACATCGAAGGCAGGGTTCTCAATCTGTACACCATGGGGAGTCACCTGCACTCCGCCCACGTGTGTCACCTCGCGGGCCGCTCGCTGCTCGATCGGGATCAAGTCGCCCGAAGCGGTCGCCGGGTCGATCGTATTGAAGGGCGCTGCCACATAGAACGGGACGTTGTGCTCCTTGGCGAGGATCGACAGGGAATAGGTTCCGATCTTGTTGGCTGTGTCCCCGTTTGCGGCAATCCGATCGGCGCCCACGATTACGGCTGCGATGCGGCCTTTGGACATGAAATAGCCCGCCATGTTGTCGCAGATCAGGGTGGTCGGGATGTTGTCCTTGACCAGC
>JAICMT010000172.1 GCA_025929125.1 Acidobacteriaceae bacterium
CAGCTTCCTTAAGACCACCGGAGGCAAAGGGCTCCACGTCGTCATTCCCGTCGATCCCGCACTCGACTGGCCCGCCGCCAAAGACTTCGCCCACCGCTTCGTCATGGCCATGGAACGCCAGAACCCGCGCCTCTACCTCACCAAAATGACGAAGGCCGCTCGCGTCGGCAAGATCTACCTCGACTACCTCCGCAACGAGCGCGGCGCCACCGCCGTCGCCCCCTACTCCCCGCGCGCCCGCGCCGGAGCGCCGGTCTCCATGCCGCTCGCCTGGTCGGAGCTCGATGCACCCACCCGGCCCGTCTTCCACGTCGCCGACTTCGCGGAATGGCGCTCCCGCCTCTCCAAAGATCCTTGGAAGGCCATCTTCCCCACCCGCCAGACCCTCCGTCCCGAAGCACTGAAATCCCTCGCGTGACCCACTCCCGCTCTTGACCCGGCCCAACTCCGGGAACTACATTCTGCGATATCGGGCCAATCATCTTCGATTTTGCTGCGGAGCATCACGCCATGAAACTTTCTGCCCGTTCCGATTTGCACATCCTCGTCTTCGCTGCAGTCCTTGTCGCTCCTACAACCGCTCTGCCCCAGGCCCCGCCGTCGGACTACACCGCCGCTTATCCCACCGCACAGACGGTCGAATCCAACATCAAGGGCACCGATCCCACCGACACCATCGCCCGCCAGGTCGCCGTCTTCCGCAGGCTCCAGAACGACATCAACAACACCAAATACGCCCGCACCATTCGCGGCCCCTACACTCCAGGCGAGCAGAAGATGCTTCAGGCCTACAGTGCTGCTGAGGCCCAACTTACCCAGGCGTTCACGAAATCCCACACACCCGACGAAGTCGCAGCATTCAACAAACTCTGCGGCCGGTACGTCTTAAACCAGCAGGTCTACGACGACTATCACCGGCTCATCGGTCAGCAGGGTCTCGCCGCCTCCCGCGACGCCGACACCAAAACGCATGAGGACGCGCAGCGCATCCGGGAGCGCGCCAGTGCTGCATCCAACAGCGCTCCCCGATCCACCGGCTCCGGCGAGCCATCCGGAGCTGCATTTCTCAACAACATGTTTGAGAACGACCCGGAAATTCGCCGCTGTCTCGAGCTCGGCGGAGGAACACCAGATGATTGCGCCCGCTCCGGTGTAAAAGGAATGGGCAGCTCGGCGCAGGTGGCAGTCGGCAAGCTGATCGGCGTTGACGTCACCGCGGGCCACGTGAAAAGCGGAATCATGCTGGTCGGCATCTATCACAGCCGCGCCAGCCTGCCGGAACTCGAGCTCACCGCCGACGGTCAGGCCATATTGAAAAAATGTGGAACCCTGGTGGACGACAACCATCCCTACACCATTCGCAGTTCCGGCGGGACGACACAGATCGTCCTCGCCAACGAGCCGTCACCCATCGTGCTCACCATGCGCCCCGATCGTTCGCTCGATGGCCCCGGAGTGGTGCAAGTGAAGGGTCGCATCATCACCGGATACAACGTAACCACCACCACCACTCAGGGCTCCTACTGCAACGGCCCGTGCGCCAGAACTACATCCACTCCGGTCTACGGACCCAGCATGCAACGCTGCGCAATCACGCAACTGGCGCCGCTGCCGCCTCCACCTCCTTCTCAAAAGCCAGGCGGTGTCGCTGGAATGCTCAGCGACATGATGGATATGGGAACCCCTGAGGCCGTCACCTACGGATATCGCATGGCAGGAATCTACACTGCTCCCACTGGCCTGAAGATCACGTTCTCCAACCGCATTGCAACCCTCGACTGCGGCAAAGCCCACATCAACGCGCCCTACGCCGTTGAGGACACTCCAGCCGGTTTCCTCGTTCGTATCCAGAACCCTGCCGGCCCGCTTTCCCTCGCCCTCGCTCCCGGCAACACTCTCCGCGGCACGGGCTCCACAACCGTGAATGGCCGCCTCATCTCATCCTTCCATGACGATAACGTCAGCTACACACCGCATTCAGAGACCTGCGCCGTGGGCACTATGACCGCGCAGTGAACCGGCGTCTGCGAAAACGGACTTATGCTATGCTTTTTTGCTGAATACTCCTCCAGTTAACTCCTCCCCTTCTCTGTAGAGTGCTCACGGGCCCATATTCCTTCCCTCGGTGGTGGTCTATGCCTCTGTCTTGCCCTCGGTTAATCCCTGAACAAAGGCTCCTAACTGTAGCAACCGCCGTTCTCGCCGGCTTCGCGCTTCTTCCGCCCGCCTGCTCCGCCCAGTTCCAGAATCCGATCCAGGCAGCGAAAGACGCATATAAGAAAGCAAAGCAGCAAGCGCAGCAACAACAGCAGCAACAACAACAACAGCAGCAACAAAATCAGCAGCAACAGCCCGCCGCGACACCCGGCCAACCGGCGCAGCAGACCACCGCAAGCGCAGGCCCGAACTCCGGATCGCAAACAGCGGCTGAGCCATGGACCCCGCCGACAGAAAACGCGGCAGCGGCCTCCCCCGTCAAACTGGATCCGGACAAGATGCCCGAGGTCGCCGGCGTACGGCTGGGCATGACGCCGCAGCAGGCGCTGGCGGCACTCCACAAGCAATATCCCACCGACTACTTCCAGCGAAACACGTATGTCAATTGGCCCACCACCCCGCCGGAGGAGGGCTATGACGTATTGCCGTCGCGAGATATGGCCTCGTATCCCGATGTCTATCTCAGATTCACCCCGCCTCCTGGGCCTCAGGTCGTCTGGGGCATTCACCGCGTCATGCGCAAGTTGCACTCCAATCGCGCAACCGTGATAGCTGCGCTTCGCGAGAAGTATGGCAAAGAGACCGCGGCCAATCCTGGCGGCGCTGTCCCAGTCACGGATGATGCGCAGATCATTAACATGGTCTGGCTCTATGACGAGACCGGCGCACGCATACCCCTTCCCCCTCGTAACCTAACTGCGAATCAGGGCCCCGAAGTCTGCGGGCAAGGGGGAGATGCGATGCGCAACGTGGCCGTCAATTCCTATCTGACTCCTCCCCCTTGGTGCGCGCAGCACTATGTCGGCCTGTTCGTCTATCTGGGCTTCGCCGGAAGCAACGAGATTGTCGACAATGTCTTCCTCACCATGCAGGACATCCCGCTCATCGTCCGCACCGCGACCGCGGCCACGGCCTGGCTCCACGATTACGCCAACCGCCAGCACCAGCTCGATGTCGAGCGCTCCAGGAGCAACAAACCGACGTTCTGATCGCATAAAGGAGCAAGCTATGCGCCGTTCATTCTCGCTTTCTAGGACCACAGGTCTGGCTCTCGCCGCCATCGTGCTCGCATTCCCGGGCGCCGCAGTCCCGCAGACAGCTCAGACCCCGGACGTACTCGGTCTTCGCGCGGGAGCCTCCGCGCAGGAGGCCTACAACCTGCTCAAAGCCTGGGGAAAAGGCAGCAAGGTTGGCGTTGGTATGTTGCACCTTCCCATCTCGCAAAAGCCCGTCGCCGTCATCATGTCCACGCAATTGCAGAGCAACCCTGTTGAGACCATGACCGTATGGCTTACGCTGCCCCCCGACAAACAAGTCGTTTGGGCGATTCGCCACGAAGTGAAATACGATCCCGGCAAGGAGCTGCTCACCTCCACCGCTCTCCAGGCCTTGGATCAGAAGTACGGCCCGGAGATGGATCCCCGGAGCCACTCGTGGTTCTTCGACGAGCAGGGCCAGCGAGTTGCTGCCGGCCCGGGACAGGGCGATTGCGACCAGAGGGACATGACCATTGCCTCCAATGTCGGCCCGGACCTCACCGCGCCCCTCCCCTACAGCCCGCTGATGTCGATAGGGGACCCCAGACAGGACATCTGCACCCGGATCATCAAAGTCAACGCCAAACTGCAGGGACCGCCGCTGCAGGGCCAGCTCACTCAGGTCATCACCATCATCCTGCAGGATATGGCCCTCGGTCATCGCAATCAGCTGGCCTACAAGGCCGCTCTCGAGAACGCTGGGGCCGCTCAGCAGCAGGACCAGCTCAATCGCGCAGGCCAGCAGAAAGCTCCCACCTTCTAACCTTTGCTCGCCACTGCTAGACCTAGATCCGGATAATCGCCCATCCAAACCACGCTCGCGTCACCACACGCTTCACAAGAGAAAGAGGAAGCAATGGATACGAACGCCGTAAGAACCATCCACCTCATCCACTTTGCGATGTTCATGCTGCTGGCTGCCGGGTCGCAAATGCAAGCACAAAACACGAAGACAAAGTATCCGGCTATGGCGCCTCTGGATCAGTACATGATGGAGCGAAACTCCGAGATCGCACTCGCCCGTACCGCCGCGCCGGATTCCATCTCCCATAACGCTGAGGTCATGGTCCTTACAAGCAAGGGCTACGAAGTTGCAGCAAAAGGCACAAACGGATTCGTGTGTGTGGTGGAACGATCCTGGGAGACCCCAGCCGACGATCCCGACTTCTGGAATCCGAAGTTGCGCGGTCCCGTTTGCTTCAACGCTCCCGCCGCCCAATTCAACATTCCTCTCCTGCTCGTGAGAACGCAATCGATCTTGGCTGGCCGAACCGAAACTCAAATGTTCGAGGATGTGAAAGCTGCGGTCGACAAAGGAGCAGTGCCTCCCTTGCAACCCGGCGCCATGTGCTACATGTTGTCGAAGCAGGGTTACCTGAGCGACGCTGGTGGCCACTGGCATCCTCACCTGATGTTCTTTGTTCCACTCACGCAGCCCGCAGCGTGGGGTGCAGGCCTGCCCGGTTCTCCGGTCGTTGCCGCTGTTCCAAGTACAGACGAACGAACCACGACATTCCTGGTCCCAGTGGACAAATGGTCGGACGGCACCCCTGCCAGCGAGTCGCATTGAATCGC
>JAICMT010000142.1 GCA_025929125.1 Acidobacteriaceae bacterium
CTCGGCTTCTTCGTCTCCGGGCATCCGCTGGATAAGTACCGCGAGAAGCTGCGCAACCTGAAGGTTGTCGATACGGCGACGGCTTGCGAGATGAAGCCTGAGCCGCAGGTGTTTCAGCGGGGCCGTCCGATGGAGGCGCAGAACGAGATCCAGATCGCGGGCGTGATTACCGGGCTCAAGGTGGGGAAATCCAAACGCTCCGGCGAACTGTATGCGCAGGCGACGCTTGAGGATCAGATGGGAAAAATCGAGCTCATCGCATTCTCGAGCGCCTACCAGAAGCTGGCGGAGAAGTTGAAGATCGAGGTGCCGGTGCTGGTCCGCGGTGCGCTGCGCGGCGAGGAGGACTCCGCGCCCAAGCTCTCGGTTTCCAACATTCAGGCGCTCGAAGATGTGCAGTTGAAGCTGCCAAGCTCGCTCCGCATCAAGGTTCCGCTGCATCATCCGGATGCGGCGCTGCTGGAGAAGCTGCTGGGCGTCTTCCAGACGATGCCGGGCAATGGCCGGCTGCTGCTCGATATGGAGGAGCCCGGTGAGTTTCTCGCGGTGCTTGAGCCACACAACATGAGCGTCAACGCCGACCGGATGTTCATCGACCGCGTGGAAGAGCTGGTGGGGCGCGGTGCGGTGCGGGTCATCGACTAAGCGGTTCGATTCAGAACGTGCTCGCAGCCGTCTAGCGCAGGTGCACTACGATGCCGATCGAGAACGTCTGCAGCGTGTGGTTCACGTTCGAACCCAGCAATTGGCCGGCTCCGTACTCTACACGACCGGCAATCTGATTGGTGGCAAACGGCAGGTCCGCCCCGAACTGCGCCTGATAGGCGAATGAGCCGGTTCGAGTGGTGCGGGTGCCGTTGTTGGTGCCCACGCCTCCAATCTCGAACTGGAAGTAGGGCGCAATCGGAAGGCGGCCGCCGTCGGTGTCCACGCGCAGGCCAACCAGGCCGCCCAGGATTTTGTTGCCGAATTGCGTGGAGTTGGCGCTGTTCTCGAGGATCAACCGCGCATCGACGCCGACATTGATTGGGCCGGGTGAGGGATACACCACGTATCCACCGAAGGTGCCGCCCAGCGCCGTCATGCCTCCGCTCTGCGTAGGCGGAGTTCCATTGCCCACTCCCAGGCCGGAGTAGTGGCCCGCACTGAACATCGCGTACAGCGATAGGTAAGAGTTGGTGCCCGCATAGCGCGGATAACCCGGCCCGCCGCGGGGTTGTCGGGGATAGTCCGGCGGCTGTTGCGGAGGCGGCGGTGGTGGATAGGAAGGTGGCGGATATGGCGGCGGGGGAGGAGGGTAATACTGCGCCTTCGCGCTGTGCGTCATGGCAAGCGATAACAGCAGCAGACAGGAGAGAAACAGGAATCGGGCAACAACGGGCTGGCGCATCGGTCCGAACCTCGAAGCAGGCTGTGAACTGCTGCAAAGTAGGATGCCTGCTCATGGCCAGGTGTCTGAAGGCAGCGGGCTAGTGGGTCATCGCATAGACCACGTAATTGACGCCGAGCTTGGTGCCGAAGACGGTGTACTTGACCGGATAGCGCGGGTCGTCGAGAAATTCCCAGGAGTCGCCGATATCGGAGTTCAGCACGAAGGCGACCATGATGCGCCCGTGATCGTCGTAGATGCCCTTCCAGTGCGGGACGATGCCGTCCTTTTTGTGGCCGGTCGCCAGGTGCTCGGCCCCGGGAACCTGAATGCGCTCGTCGAGGTCGAAGATGGTGTGGAAGATGGGATCGTTGTCCGGGATGTCGACCAGCGGGCGGTCGGGGAAGACCATTTTCATGGTCTGCACGAAATAGGCTTCTTCGGCGGAGCCGTGACAGTCATCGGCCATAAAGAAGCCGCCACGCAGCAGGTAATCGCGCAGCTTCTTCGCCTCTGCCTCCGTCAGGCCCCACTCGCCTACCTGCACGGCATAGAGGAAGGGCCAGTTGTAGACCTCATCTCCGTCATCCAGGCTGACCGGTTGCTCCACCGAGCGCGCATCCACCCGCGTCAGGCGGTGAACGGCGTTAGCGAGCGCGCGGTCAGCGCGCGGATAGTCCTGCGTCCACAGCGACAGGCCTTCCTGCCAGGGGCCGTCGTAACGGCCGCGATAGCCGTCCAGCGGTCCCGGCGGAAACATCAAACGCGCAAAGGTCCACTCCGCAGGGCGCTTCCAGTCGCCGGGGAGTGGGACACTGACTCCGTACTCCACGGACGGATACTCCCGAAAAGCACGCTGAGCCAGCATCGCGGTGATCAGAGATGCGCTCAGCAGCATCGAACCCGCAATCACACAGCGATGCTTCATCCGGGCCCTCTCCGGCGCATGGCAGCCGGTCTTCAGGCCGCCTGGCTCACCCGCAGCGGCGTACCGGCGAAGAGCTCAACGATGCGCTTGTCGAAGGCGGCAAGATCCTGCGGTCCACGGCTCGTTACCAGCCCCCGGTCTTCCACCACGTCTTCGTTGATCCAGTTCGCACCTGCGTTACGAAGATCTTTCTTGAGCGAGGGCCACGAGGTCAAGGTCCTGCCCCGAACGGCGTCCGCCTGAATCAGCATCCAAGGTCCGTGGCAGATGGAGCTGACCGGCTTGCCTGCCTCGAAGAACCGCCGAACGAAATCAACTGCATCTTCGTCCATACGCAGCATGTCAGGATTCATAACCCCGCCGGGGAGATGCAGCGCGTCATAATCCGCTACCCTCGCGTTCGAAAGGGGCACGTCGATGCGGAATGAATCGCCCCAGTCATGCATCTTCCAGGCCTTAATCTTGCCGCCCTTCAGCATCTTGTGTGGGGAGACCAGGTCGACTTTGGCTCCTGCCTTTTCCAGCGCCTTCCTCGGGCTGGTGAGTTCAACCTGCTCTACTCCGTTTGTTGCCAGGATGGAAATGCGCTTTCCGACCAGCTTAGGCTTCGACCCGATTCCGAATAGACCCATGACTCCCTCCGATGCCATTAAAAAGTTTGGATAAAGGCGCAGCACTGCGCCTACGCACGGTCGCTGGCAGGAGAAGATGGCACGAGGGCCTGCGGAGTTGGCCCGGCTCAGGCCAGCAACGTAGGAGCGCGCTCCAGGATGCGAGCGGTCACTACGACGCCGGGCCGTCCATCGTGCAGCGTGATAGGGAACGCCAGTACCGACCAACTGGGTGTAGGGCCGTCGCTGTTGACAAAGAAGATGTTGCGCCGAGTTCGGTCGATATACGTATTGCGTGTCTCCGCCACTGATCGCAGGACATCGCCCCAGTCCGCCGTGACGCCGGGGATCTCCTCAAACAGGTTGCGTCCGGAGTACCAGTCGCGGGGCTGACCGAGGTAAGCCGCGGCCGTCTCGTTGACGTAGAGCCAGTTGCCTTCGGCGTCGAAGATCTGGACCAGCACATCGGCCCCGATCGCCATGGCGATGCGCGAATAGAAGAAGTCGCGCGCATCGACGACTACCGGCGAACCTCGCCGCCGCGCCTCAAACGAGCGCAGCGCCGCCAGCAGGTCCTCCACCGAACTGTGGCCCTTCAGCAGATGCATGTCCTCGACGCCGCCGAAGCGACGTTCCAGAGTTGCCGACATGATAATGATGGGGACCTGGGGCCTCTGCTGCCGCAGCTTGGACGCGACCTCCGTGCCGAACTTCCCGGCGCCGAGATGATAGTCCAGCACCGCAATGTCGATCTGGTCCAGCAGCTCAGTCGCTTCTTCGATCGTCGATGCAGCGACGGACGCGTACCCGTGCTGGCGGAGTATGGCGCCGCGCAAATGCAGGTTCACGGGGTCGTCGTCGAGCAGGAGTACGTTCACAGTGGGAGGTGAAGCCGCTTCGGTTTCTGGGGGATCGGGTGGAAGTGGTTGCACCTGAACTTAGATGCAGGAGTCTATGGGCGCGTCATACTACTCTTCGCGCGATCTTACTTCTTTCTCCGGCTGCTTCGATACTGCTGTTTTTTCGGTGTCTTCTCGCGCAGCCGTACTGCTGCGGCCCTTCAGTTCGCGAATCAGATCCGGCAGCCGCTGCACCATCGCTACCGAGCGCAGCCATCGGCGATTGTCTATTGCCGGATATCCGCTCACCGTCGCGCCCGCCGGAACATCGCCAGGAATCCCTGACTGGGCCGTGGCCACCGCGCCATCGCCGATAGTGCAATGGCCGGCCACGCCAACCTGTCCGGCGAGAATCACGTTTTTTCCTACATGCGTGGAGCCCGCGAGGCCCACCTGTGCGCACAACAGGGTGTCCGCATCCACCGACGAGCCATGCCCCACCTGCACCAGGTTGTCGATCTTCACGCCCGGCCCGATCCGCGTCTGCCCGATTGAGGCGCGGTCTACCGTCGAGTTGGCCTGCACCTCGACGTTGTCCTCCAGAATCGCCGGGCCGGTCTGCGGAATCTTGTGCCATGCTGAACCCGCAGGTGCTGCAGTGATGCGAGCGAAACCGAATCCATCCGCGCCGATAATCGCGCCGTTCTGCAGCGTCACATGGTCGCCCAGGCGGCAGTTCTCCCGGACCACCGCATGCGCATGCGCGAAGAAGTGGCTGCCAATCTCCACCCCGGGGTAGAGGACCACATGGGGCAGCAGAACTGCGTTCTCGCCCACAACGGCGTGATCGCCAATCACCACATACGCGCCGATGTGCGCGCCGGCACCAATCCTCGCAGTCTGAGCAATGAGCGCCGTCGGATGGACGCCGGGCGGATAGCTGGTGCGGGGGTACAACAGCTCGAGCGCGCGCGCGAACGCAAGGTAGGGGTTGGCGATCCGCAGCGTCGCCGCCGAAATTGCCTCGAATCCCGGTTCCACCAGCACCGCCGAGGCGCGGGTGGTGCGCGCCAGCGGCACGTATTTCGGATTGGCCACGAACGTAAGCTGTCCCGGACCAGCGTCCTCCAGCCCCGCGGCCGAGACGATCTCCACTTCGGGATCACCCACCAGCGTGGCACCCAGCCGTTCGGCAACTTCCGAAAGCTTCATCCGGGAATTGTACGAGGTACGTAGGCCTAGTTGGGCCGGGAGTCGGGGTCTAGCGGCAAGTGAAACAGTTCATCCTGCAGCGATTCCTTCGCCGGCCGCTCCGCCGGTTGCTTTTTGGAGGGTGTGGTGATCACGGCTACAAGCTGTAACTCCGTAATGGCAGCCCGCGGGATGAACAGTCGCTGCGTATTGGAGCGGGTGTCCGGAGGCACCACGAACAGCCCGGCGTCGTCGATCGTTCCGTCCAGCAGCGACAGGTCGGTGGGCGCCAGGCCCTCGAACTGGTCACCTGTGCGGAAGGTCAGCCGGACCCACAGGCCTTCGCTGCGCGGCCGGGCGAGAAATGTCCGCCGGGTCAGACGCTCGGGGTTGGTCGTGTCCGTCAGGTTGAAGTCGCGTACGAAGCTGATGTGC
>JAICMT010000449.1 GCA_025929125.1 Acidobacteriaceae bacterium
AGCGAGGAGTCCAACCCGACGAATACCAGGGCCACATCGGAGTCGGCCGCGACCTGCTTCGCCTGCTCAAGCAATACAGAGGCGGGTGGAATCCAGATCAGCTCTGCTCCTCCACCGGCACCGTTCTGCTGGTACTCGACTCGGATTGCGTAGGGATGTTGCCCTTCCAGGTGAATCGGTGCGGGCGCGTTCCGGCGCGGCCCCTGTCCAAGGCCCGGAGGACGCACACCGGCTGTCTCCCTAGCGTTGACCTCCTTGTCGTCGAGGAACAGACGGATCTTGCCGTCGCGATTCCACTGTCCGGTGCGGGCGGAGAGCACAAAATCCCCCGACTGCGGCACCGTGAAGGTGCCGGTCCAGCGAATGGAATACTTGTTTCCGGCGCCGAAGGTTGCCACCACCACGGGCTCTTCCATGTTGGCATTGAAGTAGATGCGCGGCTCGGTGCGGCGGAGCTTCGGCTGGCCGCTCAGGTCGGCGTTGTCGAAGTACTCAGCTTGGAGCCCGTGGCCCTTACCGTCTGGAGGAGTAAGAACTCCGGAGGACACCAGAGCTGGGGTGGTGGGACTATAAGTCGCGCCCTGTGCAAACTCAACGTTGGCCGACGCGAACTGGCGGACAATCCCCTCGAACGGAGTGACCTGCTTCGAGGAAATCCCGTTGTAATTGCCGAGCAGCCCGACTGGGTCATCTGCCGAGGGACCGATCACGGCGATCTTCCGTACGGAAGCTTTCAACGGCAGCACCTGTCCCTGGTTCTTGAGCAGCACAATCGCCTCACGCTCCGCGGTTCTGGCGAGCTGGCGATGCTCTGCAGAGTCATTCTCGGAAATGGCGATCCGGGAGAACGGAACCTGCTCGGGCGGGTCGAACATTCCCAGGCGAAAGCGCGCGGTGAACAACCGCTCGGCTGCTCGGGTTATATCCGCTTCGGGGATGTGGCCAGCCTTGACCTCCTCCACTAGCGTCCGATACTCGTTGCCGCAGGTGAGGTCGGTCCCGGCCTCCACGGCTGCAACGGCGGCCTCGCCTTCCGTGTGGACGTATTTGTGGCTGCGGTAGATGTCGCCGATAGCGCCACAGTCGCTGACCACGTACCCCTTGAATCCCCACTCGTCGCGCAATCTCTTCTGCAGCAGGTCGTCGCTGGCGCATCCCGGCTTTCCATTCACCGAGTTGTAGACGCACATGATCGAGTCCGCTTTGCCTTCGGTGATCGCCGCACGAAACGCAGGCAGGTAGGTAGTTTCGAGGTCATGTTCGCTGACATGGGCGTCGAAAACGTGCCGCAGCGGCTCAGGGCCGCTGTGAACTGCATAGTGCTTGGGGGTGGCGACCACCTTCAGATAATGTGGATCGTTGCCCTGCATTCCGGTCACGAAGGCAACGCCCAGCCGGCTGGTGAGGTAAGGGTCTTCGCCGTACGTCTCCTGACCACGCCCCCAGCGCGGATCGCGGAAGATATTGATGTTGGGCGACCAGTAAGTGAGGCCCGCAGTGCGACCTGGAGCAGCACCCGGGGCGACCTCCGGCACGGGAGGACGGCTCCGCGCGTCGTTGTATTTTGCGCGCGCTTCGGTAGAGATCACGTCGGCGACGCGATGGATCAGATCGACGTCCCAGGTGGAGCCCAGGGCGATGGCCTGCGGGAACACCGTGGCACGCCCGGTGGCGACGCCGTGCAGGGCTTCATTCCACCAGTTGTAAACGGGCACTCCCAGTCGGGGGATCGCCGGAGCGACGTTCTGCATCTGCAGCACTTTCTCTTCCAATGTCATTCGCGAAACCAGATCAGCGGCGCGTTGGTCAGCTGGCAGGGCAGGATTCTGGTACGGGTTCTGCGCCGGAGAAGGCAGACTGAACAGCACACTTAAACATAGAAACGCGGATACTTTCAACTCACTCTCCTATGGAAGCAGCGGACTGGCGCCGGGATGTGTAGAGGATGGCTGGCCCATCGAAACTGTCGCAGCCAACAATCTACTACAGCGATTAACGCAGCGGAACTCGCGGACCCGAACCTTATGCGAAGCTCCGGCCGAGCTTCAACACGGCCGGAGCAAACATGCATTCCTTGCTTTTTCCGGTAGCGTGCTTCAGAATTGCTCGGACTTAGGAAGAGGCTTTGCGAACAATCATGATCCGCAACGCGAATTACCAAAGAAGACGAGTCATGCGGCCAATTTGTTCCGGTTTGGGATTCATTTTGGCGGCCTGTGCTGCTGCAGCCGCTCAGCCGGCAGGGACTTCGCAGCAGGCGCTGCCGGGAGGCAGCGGCAGAGAGCAGGTGCAGCGGATGTGCACCGCCTGCC
>JAICMT010000369.1 GCA_025929125.1 Acidobacteriaceae bacterium
GTCGCGATCGCGAAGTACGGAGTGACCGCACAGAACCAAAAACCGGCGGTGAAGAGGGTGGTGCGCCAGTGCTGCCTGGAGAACAGCATTCCAATGGAGGCGCCCTTGATTTTGGTCCCACTCTGCGCGGCTTGGGCCTCCTGGATCATCCTCAGATCCATCTCTCCGGTGATGCTGTCGTGCATCTGGGGCGATTCGACGTATCGGCGTGCGATCGAGAGTGCTTCCGTGTGCCGTCCCTTCGTAATGAGCCAGCTCGGCGATTCGGGCAGGCCCAAGCGGGCGAGGAACAGCACGAATGCGAGTACCGTGCTCGTGCCGATTATGAGGCGCCATGGGGTGCCGGCGTCGTGCAGGAGCGTGCCGATGATGAATGCCATCATGAAACCGACGTACCAGGCGATCAGAGTCAGCCCGAGCAGTCGCCCGCGGAGCTTTGGAGGTGAGAACTCTGATAGCAATGGCCCACCGATTGAGTACTCGCCGCCGATCGCGACGCCCATTATGAACCGGATGACGGCCAGCTGGATCACGGCCCCGTCTCCGGAGGTTACGAAGAACTGGGCCCCTGAGGCGATCAGGAACAGGCCCATGTCCACGAGGAACATGGGCTTGCGTCCGAACTTGTCAGTAGCCCAGCCAGCCAGCGGGGAGCCGACGAAGATACCAACCAGCGGGCCTGCAGCGATCATGCCCAGAGATAGTGCGTTGAGATGGAGCTCTGACCGCATGAGTCCGGTGACGGGGCCGATGATTCCGAGGATGTAACCGTCGAGGAACATCCCGCCGATGAAGACAGCGACAAGCCGCACCATGAAGCGGCGTTTGAAATTGAAGCTGGTCTCTTTTGATGTGGAGGCGTCGACGGAGGCCGTCGGAGTGGTCGGATGGGTCATTGAGATTTGTTCCCTTCTTGGTTCAGCGGTGACACTGAAGACTGCTTTAGGGTTCTGTATACTTTTGGGTTCTGCGTCGGGGGAAGCTGCTGCCAAGCTGTTCTCGGCGGCCAACTCCTCGGGCGTGGAGGGTTTTGAGTCATTGCTTGTAGACATGAGTGAATCCTCTGCTCGGTGAATCATGAGCTTGACGGCGATGCTGGTTGCCTCAGACTGTCTGCGAGGTGGTTGTTGTCGGTTTTCGTGAAGTGAGTTGGGCTAATTGATACATGCAATGCATACCGCTACCGGGCAACGAAGGCGTTCAGGCTGGCTGTGGCGATGGAGGGGGGTGGGCGGCAACATGTCCTACATGCACTCGGGCCGGAGGTGCGTTTATATCCCCGAAACGCACGGGGTGGTTGGGGGAGCCCGCGAATCCATAGAGCGCAAACCAAACGCCACGCCTGACATTCTCGGACTTGTCCCTGTTGCTGCCCGGCCTAGAGCAGCTGGAAGCGGCTAGGCATCGATCACCATGTCTGTGCGCGCGGTGGAGCAGCAGGGCAGGAACTTGCCTGCAGAGATTTCCCGTGCACGGATCCCGCCCTGGTGGTTCATCTCGATCTCCCCCGAAAGCTTGACGACCTTGCAGGAGCCGCACATGCCTTCCTTGCAGTTCGCGCCAATTCTGACGCCCGCACGGTGGGCCACCTCGAGGATGCGTTCACTGGGGTCGATCCGCACATTGATGCCGGTACGTATGAAGGACATGGTGAGGCTGCCTGTACCCACGGTGTCGAAGCTCGAGGCATCAGGTGAAGCGGCTTCCGGCTCCCCGCCCGCGCTCTCGGCTGAGGCGTCGGAGCCGGGCGCCTCAGGGGCGACGATTTCCAGCGGCAGCCCCGAGGCCTCCAAGGTTCCGTCGGCGTCGTAAACCGGCTCGTAGAGGCCGAATGCGGTGGGCTGGCTTTCATAGTAGTCCTCGGCGGATTCTGCGATCTCCTCGGCGATCCCTTCCGCGAAGTCGGCCGCGAGAGCCACCTCCGCCTGGTATTCAAGGAGGGTCTGGCGGTCCCCGGAGAAGAACTCCATGTAGATGGAAGTGTCGTCCACACCGACCTTCTTGAGGAGCTCGGTGGCGGTGTTCAGGTAACCCTCAGGTCCGCATGCGTACACCTGGCGGCCATTGGCGTCCGGGGCCACCTCCTCGAGCATGGCCGCCGTCAGCCTTCCGCTGAGCCCTTCCCACCCATCGGGTATGCTGCGGTCGCCCAGGGAGTAGAAGACCTTGACGCGCGAGTCCACGGAGGCGGTGTAGGTCAACTCCTTGTGGAAGGCAAAGCCTCCGGCAGCCGCTCCGTGGTAGAGCACAACGACGTCGGCCTGTCCGGGCAGGGAGTGGATGGTCCGCACCATCGACATGATGGGGGTGATGCCTGCGCCGGCGGCAAGCAGGAGGTACCGTGCCCGCCGGTCGGCATCGGGCAGGTGGAATGCCCCGACCGGTCCGAGCATCTCAAGTACGGTGCCGGGTTTGACGTTCGCGTGCACCCATGGTGAGACGAGTCCCGTGGGGTCGCACTTGACGGTGATGTTGAAGGTCCACGGCTCGGTGGGCGAACTTGACAGCGAGTAGCTGCGGTCCACCGGCTCCGGCTCCTCGCCATTGACGGGAAACGCGACGTTCACGTACTGGCCGGCTCGGAACGCCAGGGGCGCACCGTCGCAGCGGCGGAACACGAAGGTCATCATGCCGCCTGCCTCGGGAACGGTCTCGACGCATTCGGCCATGAACTCCTGCGGATGCCAGGGTCCCAAAGCGTGGGCCGCCCGGGCGGCACCCTCGTTGCTGCCCATCACCCTGTTCCACGGCATTTCAAGACCGCGAATCCGCTGTGGTTCCTGGCTTGCCGTCTCGGTGAGGACTTCAATCATGCCAAGTGCTCCTGAACGCGCTGCACGTACCAGTTGATGAATGCCTCGACCTGGTATTCGCTCTTCATGTAGGGA
>JAICMT010000511.1 GCA_025929125.1 Acidobacteriaceae bacterium
CGACCGATGCGGTTGTCTTTTCCGGAGCTGCAGGTCCTGCCTGGGCCATCACGGCTTCGATGGTCTGGTAAAGCTGTGTCGGGTCGGTAACCTGCACCCACTGTTTGGCGCTGCACACGACGATGGTCGGGGTATGCTGCAGTCCCATTCTTTCGCCGAGGGCGCGGTCGGTTTTGACCTCGCGGGCGAGTTGCCCGGTGGGGTCGGGAACGAATGGCATTTGGATTCCATGCTGCTGGAAGAAGCGCCGGGTGAAGGCGAGCATGTCGTCCTTGCTGTTGATGGAGATCTGTGCGGCGAAGACGGCGCTGCGGTACTGGTCCGCGATTTCCGGCTTGACCTTGTCCTGCAGGTAGCGCGCCCAGATGGCCGCGTCATAGCTCCAGATGTGCTGCTGCAGAGGGAAATCGTAGCGCACGAGCGGAATCTTGTAGTGGGCCACTGCCGCATGCACCATCGGGTAGGCGCGGGCGCAGGCCGGGCACTCGAGGTCCTCGAACTCTACCACCGCCACGCGTGCACCGGCGGGGGGCTTGAACATGGAGGTGTCCTTGAAGTGGTCGCCGCTTCCCGGAGGCGCTGCGGTTTGAGCAGAAGCGGGAAGGGCAGCAAACGGCAGGCTCATGGCCAGCGCAAGCATCAGGGCGGAAGGGGCAGGGAGGCGCATATCTATCACTTAGACCATGTTACCGCACCGTTTGTTTCGGTGATTTACATCGAGCTGCTAGCTTTTAGCTTCTAGCTTTTAGCTCGTGGCACTTCGGAATATTGTGAGCTGCGGCGGGCAAGTACCTCCAGCTATGCAATATCGCGTTTACGAACGGGGGCACCGGCGGTTGGGGTGAGGGTAGTGATAGTTTGGCTTAGAGGCAGGCCGAAGGGGGCATCCGAATGACGATCAGTGAGCGAGTGGAGGTGGATATTGTGACCGCCATGAAGGCCAGGGAGGAGCATCGGCTGACGACACTGCGCATGGTCAAGTCGGCGTTGAAGTCTAAGGAGATCGACAAGCGCGAGCCGCTGACTGAAGCGGAACAGGCTGCGGTCCTCTCTACACTGGTGAAGCAGCGTCGCGAGTCGGTGGAGAGCTTTACCAAGGGCGGGCGGCCGGAGCTGGCGGAGAAGGAGCAGGCGGAGATCGCGATGATTGAGGCCTATATGCCGCAGGCGGCCAGCGACGATCAGGTCCGGGAGATCGTCCAGACGGCGATTGCGCACCTGGCGGCGAGCGGCGGCGGCAAGCCCGGCCCGCGAGATATGGGGGCGGCGATGAAGATTGTGCAGCAGCGGATTCTGGCCACCGGCCTTCGTGCCGACGGCAAAGTGGTGGCCGACCTGGTCAAGGCCGAGTTGGCAAAGTAGGGGGACACTCCTCCCGCACAGGCCGGCTCGGTACAATGAGAGCATGATCCGGAAGACTCGACTATTCACTCCGGGGCCTACGCCCCTGCTCCCCGCGGCCCAGTTTGCGATGGCTGCCGCCGACATCCACCACCGCACGCCGGAGTTTCGCGCACTGTTCACCCGTGTGCTCGGCCAGCTGAAAGAGTTCGTCGGAACGAAGAACGATGTGATCCTGCTGTCGAGCTCGGGAACGGGCGCGATGGAAGCCGCGGTATCCAACCTGACCTCGCCCGGCGATCG
>JAICMT010000265.1 GCA_025929125.1 Acidobacteriaceae bacterium
CAGAATGCTCGAATGTGCGCCAAGCTCGGTGGCAGGCACAATCTCCACCTGCTCTCCTGAACTGCCGGGCAGATTCAACCGACCAGGATTCTCTTTGGATTGGCTGAAGCCTAGCTTCTCCACGTAGAAGGCTCGTGCGGCGGCCGGGTCATGCATGGCCAGCGCGACCACCACCATCCTGTCGCCAACGCGATCCGGTCCCAGGTGCTGGCCAAAGTCGCTGGAGTGACGAGAGCCAGGCATGTACTGCGTGTATTCGATGTTCTGTGGCACCTCATATTGCAGTGGTCCTTGAAGTGTGAATAGCAGATTCCCCGCACCCGCTTTACGCACTGCGATGGGAGTGAGCCCTTCCGCAACATAGGCATCGTGGAGAAGATTCAAGTCATCGCCTTCGAAGCAGAGGTGCAGAAACCCGGGCTGCGGGTTCCGTTCGTCTGCGGGATAGAGCTCAATAAACTGACGATCATTGATCTTGAGAAATGCTTCTGTGGGAACATCGCCGCTCCTGATTTCAAACGGTCGCTCGAATCCGAGCTTGTGGTAGAAGTCCAGGGACGCGTCCATGTCCTTGACGCGAATGGCAACATGAGCAATCCCGCGTAGCGGCGGCACAGTTGCTGGCTTGAAAGCCTCGGGTGCGCGCTGCGCTATTCCGGCGGTGATCCACAGGGTTCCAGCAAAAATAGAGACGAAGCGAAATAGAGCGTGGCGAGGGGGAGGGCGCCGGAACGGGTTGTCTATTTTGGGCATTTATTTCCTGCCAGCAGGTTGCTTTTACCTGCTCCCAGGTAACTTTCTCCGGAACAAGCATTTTCGTTCAAGTACGTGAGCGAAGACCAGTGTATCCGGCCTTGATTTCATCAACGAAATTTTTCCTGATTCGCGAAAATCCACCACCGTTTCGGCAGCCAAACTTGCGGGATCACCATCCGAGTGTCAGGGGATTCGCTCCCCGGAGAGGTATACACCATGAGTTCCAGAGAAAAGGTACTTGGAATCGGTTCGCTTGCACTTTGCACGATCCTGGCGACCGGCGCATTTGCGCAAACATCATCGACCGTTCCATCCGGTACGCCTCCTGCAGCATCCGGGACCACGGGGAACGCAACGGACCCAACCTCGCCGACCGCTTCGCCGGGCAGCGCGACTGCCGGTAGTTACAACTCCGCCCCGAGCGCCGCTGACAGAACATCTCCCAGCGCTCAGTCCAATGCATCCCAGACCGGCCAGACCAGCACTGCTACGGGCCAGTCCAGCACAGCCATGGACCAAAATTCGAATAGCAGCAACAGCACATCGACCACAACCCGGCGTTCCCGGCGGAACCGCAACGGCAGCTCTTCGGGCGCATCCGGCACGATGAGCGGCAGTGACTCCACCAGCGGCATGGGCAACAGCACTGCAGGCGCCGCCGGCACCACATCGACCAGCGGAGCCAGCAACAACGGTACAGGTTCATCGACAAGCGGAACCAACAGCAATGGCTACGGCACAGGATCCTCGACCAGTGGGACCGGTTCGAGCAGCACCAGCTCCGGATCCAGCACTTCGCCCAGCGGCTCCAGCACCAGCGGCAGCAGCACTACTCCTTCCAGCACGACACCTCAGCAGTAAACGGCACACGTAAACGGACCACCAATGGAACGAAAGAAGGCCCGGCGAGAAAATTTCTCGCTCGGGCCCTTCTTGCAGGCAGGAGTTTATTGCGGAGAGAAACTGCGGAGGGATCAATCGTCTCGAAGGACTGGGTCGTGATCCACGAACAGTATCCCCGGACCTCATAGCGGGAGCCATCCCCAGTTGGTGGATACTCGATCCCTCTTTCGCGTCAACCGCTCGTGATTCGAGCTGCGTGTACTGTGAACCGCTCAATGCGGCAACTTCAGCTGCCTTGTGTGTGTGGGAGGGCCGGAGTCCGGCACGCTGCCATCGTTCACCAGGACCTCATCGGGCGTACCGGCAAAGACGATCCGCGTGACCGCAGTGGAGTGGGCGCCGACACGCAATCGCTGCGTCTGGCTTGCAATTGCGGAGCGCACCGTGACCGGAACTTCCGCGACTGCTCCGCCGTCATTGCGAACCTCTACCGCGACAAGCCATCCATCGGGCATGCCGGTGCGGCCCTTTAATTCGCCTGGCGCAACGCTGACAATTGAGAGCCGGGGAAGCCCGCGGTCGTAATACACCCAGTCATCGAAGAACTGCTGGAGATCCTTATGCGAGAACTTCTCGAGGATCCGCTCCAATCCCTGCGCATCGCGGTTCGCACGTGCATCAGAGCGATACGCTTGGAGCGCCTGTTGCATCGCCTGGTCGCCAAGCATCGCGCGCAGCATCCACCATACCGCTGCGGCTTTGGTGCGATAGAACACCTCGCTGGTCGCACCGACCAGAGTTTGCCCTGTGCCTGCCTGCACGTCGCTCGAGCTCGACGAACTGGCCGCCAGCGCATCCGTACCGCCGCTCGTCGGCCCCGACGTCTCCGCGCGAGCCAGTGCTGGGTAGGATTCCATCAGCGCCGCGAGTGCCGCATCGCGGCCCCGCGTACGCTCCAGCCACAGCAATCGAGAGAACTCCGCCAACCCCTCGTCAATCCATGGCTGCGAGGACCGGATCCAGGCATGCGTCAAGGAGTGCGCCAGCTCCGTGTCGAGCTTTGCCGGCTCCGCTGCAAGCGAGCGCAGCAATAGAGTGCCATCCTCATACGGTTGCCCCGCGTGATCGATAACGAACAGCGGAGACTCTGGGTGTGCGCCATACCAGCTCGTCAGCAGAGATTCCACGCCACTCGCAGCCGTGGAGTAAGCAGCAATCGCCGGTTCCTGAGTTGTAAAGATTGAGAGCAGATCGGGATTTGCAATCGTTCCCGTCAGAACAGGCGGCCGAGATGTCACAAACAGGTCCGGCGTGCGAAAACCGATTGTCTCAGGACCAAACGTAGCAGTCGCAATGCCCCGCGCTTCGGCAATCGGTGCATCCGGGTTGTCGCTGATTGCCTTCAGGCTTTCATGACGGCCTGCGAACCAGGTTGAATCCGGCGGCTCGCCCTGGTATTCCACGGCGAGCCGCAGCCGACCCTGCGCATGACTGTCGCGAAGGCGAGCCGCACCGATCGCGTCAAACAGACGGCTACCTTCACGGAAGAACATCGGCGGTGCGGAGACGGGATACCACAGGACGTGGCCAAAGCCGCGCAACGCGGTGCCGTCGCTCGCGATCTGGTCCCAGTCGGATGCGCGCGCCTCTTCCGCCGGGGCACCCGCCCGCACCAGCCGCTCCGCCGAGAGTTCGATGACCCCCGAGTAGAGTGCTGTAACGGTAATCGATTGCCCGGGAGCCAGCGGTTGCGCCAGTGTGACCACCGCCTCATCCATAGCGCCGGTATGATCCGCATCGGTCTCCACCAGACGGCTGCCCACGGGCAACGGCTTGCCGTCCGCCGAAATCGCGTCCCAGTGGAGGGTCGATGAAATCTGCAGCACGACACGGCTCAAGGGTGCCACGCTGTCATTTTGGACTACAACCACAGCGCGCACGCCGATAGCCGAAGACGCAGGGGTCAAATGCACATCCAGCTCGTAGCTCGTCAGGCGGAGTGCGCTCCGCTCGCTGCGGGTCACCCCAAGCGGATCCTCGGACCCAAGCAAAGACTGCGTCGCCTGGGCCGTGGAGTCACCC